>NZ_JANSIQ010000044.1:0-1220 GCF_047502685.1 Synechococcus sp. OH20
GACGGGGCCCCACTTGCACTTTGAGTTGTGGAAACGGACGGTGGGGCAAGGCTGGGTGGTTTTGGACGCTACCGATGACCTGCAGGTCGCCGTTGCCCGGTTGCCGGGTTAGCATGAGGGACAACAGCGGACGTGGCGGAACGGCAGACGCGCTAGACTTAGGATCTAGTGCCGCAAGGCGTAAGGGTTCAAGTCCCTTCGTCCGCATCCCTAACCAGGAAAGATCACCTGCAGAATCTGCTCCGGCACAATCGACTCCATCGCCCCATTGGCCGCCTTGAGGAACCGAAACGGCCCTTCAGCCGGCAGCAGCCGTTCCGGTTCAGTCGGCCCAAACAGCGCCAGCAGCGGCGTCTGCGTCGCCACCCCCAGATGCATGGGAGCGCTATCCACACACAACAGCAGCGTTGCCCCACCAATCAAGGCCGCCAGTTGCCCCAGCTGGGCAGGGCGGCTCACTGCCAGATCCGGCAGTTGCGACAAAAACCCTTTTGCCAACTGCTCATCCTCTGGCCCCAACACCAGCACCAAGGGCAGCTCCGGCCGCTTCTCCCGAAAGCCCCTGACCACCTTCACCCACTTCTCAGGGGGATAGAGCTTCTGAATGCCCTTCTCCTGCGACAGTTGGCTGGCCCCCGGATGCAACAGCACATAGTCTTGGGCGGCGTCCCCCAGCAGGCGCCGGCGCTCTTGCTCCGCCCACTCCAGGTCTGTTTTTTTGAGGCGAATCTGAGGCAAGCCCGCCGGCACCGTGATGCCAAACCCCTGCACCAGGTCGTGGTACATGTTGGCGGCATATTGGGCCGGCTTCAGGGGCACCGGGTCGGTGAGCCAAGGCCGGCCTGGCCCCGGCGGCGCATAGCCCACCCGCTTGGGGATCCCGGTCAGCCAGAGCAGCAGCTTCACCCCCAAGCTTCGGCCCAGGCTCAGCACCGCGTCGTACGGCCGCTCCCGAATCCGCCCCAGCAGGTCGCTGAGGTCTGCCAACGAGAGCTGCTGCTTGAACGGGAAGGTCAGCACCCGATTGACCGAGGGGCAAACCTCATAGGCCGCCGCCGCCCGCGGCTCCACCAGCACCGCCAGCTCCGCCTCTGGATAGCGCTGCCGCAAACTGGCCAAGGTGGGAAAAAACAAAATCTGGTCGCCAATCCCCCCCGGCACCAAAGCCAAAATGCGGGGGGCCAAAGCCGCGTCTCGAAAAGCCATCTCCATAAAGCATC
>NZ_JANSIQ010000045.1:0-1126 GCF_047502685.1 Synechococcus sp. OH20
AGGGAAGTTTGCCATCATGACTACTGTTATCCAACGTCGCTCAACCAGCAACGTGTGGGAGCAGTTCTGCGAGTGGGTCACCTCCACTGACAACCGTCTCTACATCGGTTGGTTCGGGGTGCTGATGATCCCCACCCTGCTGACTGCCACCACCTGCTTCATCATTGCCTTTATCGGTGCTCCCCCGGTGGACATCGACGGGATTCGCGAGCCTGTGTCTGGTTCTTTGCTGTACGGCAACAACATTATTTCTGGGGCGGTGGTGCCCTCTTCGGCTGCGATTGGTCTGCACTTTTACCCGATTTGGGAAGCCGCTTCTTTGGATGAGTGGCTGTACAACGGCGGCCCCTACCAGCTGATTGTGCTGCACTTTTTGATTGGGGTGTTTTGCTACATGGGCCGGGAGTGGGAGCTGAGCTACCGCTTGGGGATGCGTCCCTGGATTGCGGTGGCCTACTCGGCGCCGGTGGCGGCGGCGACGGCCGTGTTTTTGATTTACCCGATTGGTCAGGGGTCGTTTTCGGACGGGATGCCCTTGGGGATTTCGGGGACGTTCAACTTCATGTTGGTGTTCCAAGCGGAGCACAACATTTTGATGCACCCGTTCCACCAGTTGGGCGTGGCCGGCGTGTTTGGGGGTGCGCTGTTTAGTGCGATGCACGGGTCGTTGGTGACCTCGAGCCTGATTCGGGAGACTTCGGAAGAGGAGTCGCAGAACTTGGGTTACAAGTTTGGGCAAGAGGAAGAGACCTACAACATTGTGGCGGCGCACGGGTATTTTGGGCGGTTGATTTTCCAATATGCGTCGTTCAACAACAGCCGGAGTCTGCACTTTTTCCTGGCGGCGTGGCCTGTGATTGGGATTTGGTTTACGGCGCTGGGGATCAGCATCATGGCGTTCAACCTGAACGGGTTCAACTTCAACCAGTCGATTGTGGACAGCAACGGTCGTGTGGTTGGGACGTGGGCGGATGTGCTGAACCGTGCCAACCTGGGGATGGAAGTGATGCACGAGCGGAATGCGCACAACTTCCCGCTGGATTTGGCGGCGGTGGAAGTGGCGCCGGCCATCCGTGGCTAATCCACTCTTGACCGAGTAGACTAGTCCTTCTTGAGTCCCCTGGCA
>NZ_JANSIQ010000046.1:0-30237 GCF_047502685.1 Synechococcus sp. OH20
TCAGAGGGTGCTATCCATCCCCACCCGGGTGGGGAATTCCGCACCTTACGTTAAAGTTTAAGGTTGAGGGTCTTCTCGGAGGTTGCGATGAGCCATCCAGCCAGCCCAGCGCTTGCACCGGCAGAAACCTCTGCCCCCATTCATGTGGTGGGCGGGGGGTTGGCGGGGACAGAGGCCGCCTGGCAAATCGCCCAGTTGGGGTTGCCTGTCCTCCTTTCGGAGATGCGCCCCGTGCGCCAGAGCCCGGCCCACCACACCGATCAGTTGGGGGAGCTGGTGTGCAGCAACTCCTTTGGGGCTGCGGCCAGCGATCGGGCGGCAGGGCTGCTCAAGGAAGAGCTGCGACAACTGGGATCCCTGGTGATGGCGACGGCGGATCGCCATGCCGTGCCGGCAGGAGGGGCATTGGCGGTGGATCGGGCCCGCTTCAGCCAGGCTCTCACGGCAGCCATTCAAAACCATCCCCGCATCACTCTGCGCCGGGAGGAGGTGACGGAGATCCCGGAGGGCATTGCCGTCCTCTGTACCGGCCCTCTGACCAGCGATCCCCTGGCTAAGGCGCTGCAAGCCTTTACGGGCCTGGAATACCTGAGCTTTTTCGATGCTTCTAGCCCCATTGTCGCCGGGGATTCCTTGAACCGGGCGGTGGTGTTTCAGGCTTCCCGCTACGACAAAGGGGAGGCAGCCTATCTCAACTGCCCTATGACGGAGGCGGAGTACGAACGGTTTTGGCAGGCGCTGGTGACGGCGGAGCAAGCGCCCCTCAAGGATTTTGAGCGGGAGGAGCGCAAGTTTTTCGAGGGCTGCCTGCCGATTGAAGAAATGGCGCGCCGGGGCAAAGAGACTCTCTGTTTTGGCCCTTTGAAGCCGGTGGGCTTGGTGGATCCGCGCACGGGATCCCGTCCTCACGCGGTGGTGCAGTTGCGACAAGAGGACAAAGCAGGGCAATTGTGGAACCTGGTGGGTTTTCAAACCAACTTGAAATGGGGAGAACAGCAGCGGGTTTTTCGGCTCATCCCCGGCCTGGAACAAGCGGAGTTCGTCCGCTTTGGGGTGATGCACCGCAATACGTTTTTGAATTCGCCCCAGCTTTTGTGGCCAACCTTGCAATTTCGTCGCCGACCGACGCTGTTTGCCGCCGGCCAGTTGGTGGGCACCGAAGGCTATGCCTGTGCTGTGGCGGGAGGGTGGCTGGCCGGACAGAACGCTGCCCGCCTGGCCTTGGGGCTGCCCTTGATCACGCTGCCCCCTGAGACGATGATGGGATCCCTGTTTCAATTCATCAGCAGCGCCGATCCCAGGCATTTTCAGCCGATGCCGGCCAATTTTGGCCTGCTGCCAGAGCTGGAGGGGCGGAAGCTCCGCAACAAGCAGGAGCGCTATGGCCGCTACCGGGATCGGGCTTTGGCTGCTCTGACGGCAACCGGGCTGGTGCGCCAAGCGCAAAGTGCTTGAGGGAGCTGCGGGCAGTTCCAACGGTTGCATGAAGTCAAAGCCGAGATTGAGGGTTAAGTTGAAATTGCACAGATAAGCCCTGCAGAGGCCGATTGCGTTGGCGGGACGGAGTCCTTTGTGGAAAACACGCTGTGAATATTCTGGTTATCAATGCCGGTTCCAGCAGCCTCAAATCCTCTCTGTTCCTGACGGTTGAGGGCAAGGTGGAGGCCGCCCCCATCTGGCAAGCCCAGGTGGATTTCACCTACAAGCCGGGGGAGGCCCTCATCCAAACTCGCCGGCGAGGCGGTGGGTGGGAGCCTTTTCCCTCCGCTTCACCCGAAGGGGGGATCGGCCAATTGGCCCCGCTGTTTCAAAGCCTCTGGCAAGGGGAGGGATCCCTGCTGGCAGAGGCAGGTGAGATCGACGGCGTTGGCCATCGGGTGGTGCATGGGGGATCCCTGTACCGGCAGCCCACTTTGATTA
This sequence comes from Synechococcus sp. OH20, assembly GCF_047502685.1. NCBI lineage: Bacteria > Bacillati > Cyanobacteriota > Cyanophyceae > Synechococcales > Synechococcaceae > Synechococcus > Synechococcus sp. OH20. The sequence continues at coordinate 1,921 of NZ_JANSIQ010000046.1, forward strand.
CGCCGGAGGTGGAACGGACGATCGAGCAATTGATCCCCTTGGCGCCGGCCCACAACCCTGCCGCGCTGGCCGGCATTCGTCTGCTGGGTCAACTGCTGCCGGGGATCCCACAGGTGGCCGTCTTCGACACGGCCTTTCACCAACAAATGCCTCCGGCAGCGGCCCTCTACCCCCTCCCCTATGCCTGGGCTGAACAAGGGATCCGCCGCTACGGGTTTCATGGCATTAACCACGAGCATTGCGCCCGCCGCGCTGCCGAGATCTTGGGCCGACCTCTGGCAGAGTTGCGGCTGATCACCTGTCACCTGGGCAACGGCTGTTCGTTGGCCGCCATTCGCGGAGGCAGAAGCGTGGATACCACCATGGGCTATACCCCTCTGGAGGGCTTGATGATGGGATCCCGGTCGGGGTCGGTGGATCCGGGCATTCTCATCCATCAGTTGCGCCAGGGCATGAGCGTGGATGAACTGGATCGGATCTTGAACCGAGAATCAGGGCTGAAGGGCGTTTCCGGCCTGAGCAGCGATATGCGGGTCATCTTGGAGGCAATGGAAGCCGGCCATGCCCGCGCCGAGCTGGCTTTTGATCTGTTTGTTCACCGGCTGCGCAGCCAAATTGGGGCCATGCTCATGAGCCTGGATCGCTTGGACGCGCTGGTGTTCTCTGGAGGAATTGGGGAAAACTCAGCGCCGGTGCGGGCGGCAGCCTGTGCAGATCTGAATTTTTTGGGGATCCAAATTGACCCGGTTTTAAATGTCGGATCGCCCCGCAACTGCGATATCAGCACTTCCGATGCTCCGGTGCGGGTTCTGGTGATCTCAGCCCAAGAGGACTGGGCCATGGCCACAGCCTGCCAGAGACTCTTGCAAGGAGAATAGGCAAAGGATTCTAAGGTCTCTTTCGGCCCGATTTTCTCCTTTTCGATGACCGGCTCGGTCGAGATAACCCCTGGGCTAGGAGTCGAACCTTTTTCGGCCAATTCCACTGCCCCCATCTTTACAGCTCCCCTCTCCCCCTGGGAGAGGGGCTGGGGGTGAGGGGGCTGGGGGTGAGGGATGCCCTAAACTCAAAACCAAACTCATTTGAGGTCATGGGAAACGATGCAGCCTGCGCAACACACACACAGACGGATCCCCTTGCTGGTGCTCCTGAGCGCCGTTTTGGCAGGATGCGGGGGGACAACCGACAGCAGCAATCCCCTACCCTTGCCGCCGCCGATACCGGCCCCCTCCCTCACCATCACCGATCTCTCCCCGCGCACCATCTCGGTGGGGCAAACTCCAACTTTTGTGGTGTCCTTCCGGGTGGAAGCTCCGGCTGGGATCCGGGGTTCCAACGCCTTTTTGGCTTCCGTCACCACTCCCCTAGGCAATTTCGTTACTTTAGGGGCTTTCGACGCTGCTCAATTGCCCGGCTGCTTCGTGGGGGCCACCACCTGCACCGTGACAGGGCTGACCCTAACCCAAAATCGCTTTACCCTCACTCAAACGGGATCCCATCAGCTCACCATCAGTGTGTTCGATCGGCAGGAGCGGCTGGGCAGCGGCAGTTTCACATTTAGTGGAGTGCTTTGAAAATAGAATACAAAACATGAATCCCACCCGGATCCCTGGGGATTCAAAACTCTGGGCCCTATCTTCAGGGAGACTCTGAACCCTCTAGCTGAGGAATCAGCCCGCTTCGGTCAAACTTGAACAACCTCACCTTTCCTGAGAGGATCGGGTTTTGTCGCTTCAAATCAAATGGGTCGTCAGTTGAAGATAAAGAGGCGTAGGTACCGAGCCGGACACTATAGTCGTTTCAAACCAGATTGAGACGCTTTGCCCCCCTCACCCCTAGCCCCTCTCCCCTTGTGGGAGAGGGGAGCTAGAGATCAACCAGCAAGCGGTTCTGTAACTGTTTGCAATGACTATATCTCAAGTAGAACGGAAAAGGGATGTGATTCGGAGAGCTCAACTCCGGTGATCTCAGTCAGCACGAACCTCTGTTCAGAGGAATAGGTTACAGTTAACCCAAAGGATAACAATTTTGACGAAAAAGACATCTTCTCCTTTTCCTGAGCTGACTTTTCGATAAGCTGAAGCCGCTCACAAGAAACGGAGGCCTTGAGTCGTGGAGCATGAAATCGTGTATCAACTGACTTTAGAATGGGCCGAAGCCGATCGGCGTCGATCTCAAACGGTTTCGCCTGTCCTCGCCAAGCTGGTCACCATCGGTCGGGATCCCGGCTGCGATGTGGTGCTCAACGACCCCACTCGCTCGGTTTCAGGAATGCATGCCGGGCTTTATCTCGATCCCAAAACTCTAAAGTTTTACATTCGCAACTTGACGCGGGATCGTTTGCCGCCTAAGCAGTCCAACCCCATTTGGGTGAATGGCCGAAAAATCATTCAGGAAGAGCTTGCGCTTGAGGCCAATAGCCAAATCCAATTGGGGCGTATTGTGCTGTGCGTGAAGTCTATAGAGGTTGCCAGGAAAGATCAAGGGGTGTCCCTGAGTCGTGGCACTTTGGACACCCTCAAGGTTAAGTGCAGCCGCCTGGAAAACCCTCACTACCTGCCCCCGGAATATCAGGGCCAAAATTGCCCCTATTGCGGACATTTGGTTTTGAGTGCTTCGCTGGTGATCCCTCCTCCAGAGGCTGAAAAGGCTTCTCAATCTCCTGCCTAGAGAACCAAACCGTTCCATTTTTCTCCTGGATCCCAGCAGTTGCAAAAGGGATCCCAAGCCAAGTCCAAGGTGACTCGTGAGGTTACGTTGTTCTGTGTTGTTCTCGATGGCCTCGTCACGATTTACAGAGGTGAACAAAAGCTATGCAAATTCAACTGAGCTGGGAAGATCCCATCACCGAAGAACAGCAGGAGCCAATTTTTCCATTGCCTCTCGCCTTGGGCAGAGAGCTGGCCCAATTGCCACAGGAATGGCAGGGGCAAGAAGTGGCCAGAGCGGTATTTGCCAGCCAGGAGATCTCCCGTTACCACGCCCTTATCTATCTCGGTGAGGGTGGCCAGGTCATCTACGAGGATCGCAGTGCCAACGGCAGCCGCATCAATGGGGAAAAAATCCGACAAGCACGCCGGGTGCTGCAGGGCGGGGAAGTGGTGGAGCTCGGCCCCTACAGCATCACCGTCAGTTTGCTGAGGGATCCCAACGCCACCCTGTTGATCGGCACCCCTACCCTTTTGCTGGAGCCCCGCACCGACCTCATTCGCCCGGCCACCCAACCCGACACCGCATTTGAGGTTCCCCCGGCTTCCACGGTGGTTTTCGCCCCGGAGCAACTCCCCGAGGTGCGGGCCAGCTCAGACTTTCCGCCACCGGACTTGTTTCGAGCCGAGCAAATTGCCCTGAGCGCTCTCAAAGCCACCGGCCTACCCGTGGAGGAGACCCTCTATTTGGCGTTGGGCGGCGGTATGGGCAGCTTTGTCTGGGTGGATACCCTGCGCATCTATGGGGTCAGATCCGAACACATCCGCGTCATCAGCATTGCCCGCAAACCCTACGAACGGTATGAACGGCTGTTGACCAACTGCCAGATCCCCCGTTGGAAGCGAATTCGCTCCGGCTCCGATTCTTGCCCGGACAACATTTGGGGCTGGCCCGGCTATGCCTTGCGAGATGCTTGGCGCTCTTTTTTCTCCGGCCGATTGTTGGAAGCATTTGGCTTTTTGTGGCAAGTGTTTAGTGAACCTTTGCTGGCCGATACTTACACGCCGCGGGCGGGGGATGTATTCGCCTCGATGGATCGGGAAGCGGCTCGCATTGGCTGGGATCAAATGCTTTGTTACGGCCATATTCGCGCCATTCGCAAAACGGAGGATGGGCGATATGTGGTGGCCTATTCGGCAACGCGCCCCGGCCACCCAGATCACCGCTTTATGGTGGCCAAGTACCTGCATTTGGCGACTGGGTATCCGGCTATCAAATTGCTCAACGACCTGCAAGAGTTTCGGGAACAAACAGGAGATTTGAAATCTGTAGTACATGGATACGAGCCCCATGATCACGTTTATGAGCAATTGGAAAAACAGGGCGGCACGGTCTTGATCCGCGGATTTGGGATCGTCGCTTCCCAGGTGATGGAGCGCCTCTACCAAGCCCGCAAAGTCAACCCCCGCATCTCGGTGGTGCATCTGAGCCGTGCGCCCAAAGGCGGCAATCGCTTCGGACGGGCCAAACGGGCGGTGGAAAACCATTGGGAGTTTCAGCCTTTCAACTGGCCCAAAGGCACTTGGGGCGGGGTTCTGCGCGCCAAATTGGAAGCAGCAACCCCCCTGGAACGGCGCGAACTGCTGGAAGCCTGGGGCGGCACCACAACGGCAAGCCGGCGCAAGTGGCGGCGGATCGTGCGGCAAGGGCTACAGGAGGGCTGGTACTCGATTGTCTTTGGCAAGGTGGAATCGGTGGTTCTCGGCGACAAGGGCAAGCCGGTGACCTACATTCGAGGTACCCACAACAACACCCAATTGAAGGTGGAAGCCGATTTCGTTATCGATTGCACGGGCTTGGTTTCGGATCCCATGACCCATCCTCTCCTCAACGACCTGATTACCCGCTACAATCTGCCCCTCAATCCCCACGGACGCCTACATGTTTCCAACGATTTTGAGCTGGTGGAGATGCGCAACCGGGATGGGCGGATGTATGCTGCCGGGATCATCACCTTGGGTGGGCCCTATGCGCCGGTGGATACGTTTTTGGGCTTGCAGTACTGCGCCCATCGCTCGGTGGAGCACCTGGCTCGGCTGCGGGCGCCAGGCGTTAAAGGTCTGGAAGGGATCCGATCCCTGTGGCAGTGGTGCAAGTGGGCCTTGAACCTCAGCCCTTAGCCTTTGAACTGAAGCCAAACGAACTAGCGATTTTGGCCAACAAAACTGGAGGAAACAATGACACCAACTCTCATTGGCCGTTGGCAAACCCGCATTTTTTTGTTAGCTACGGTAGGTGTTTTAGCGACTTTACCCTTTTATTTTGGTCTCACCGGACATGGCGGCAGCCTCATCTATTTTTGGGTGCTGTTCTACGTAGGTCTGTTTGGCTGTGTTTGGGATGTCGTGTACAACTATTTGATGGGGTGGATGTGGGATCACGATTGGCCTGGGATCCTGCAGCTTTTGGCCGGCATTTGGGAAGGGCTTTTCTTGGGCACAGTCCTGAGGCTGGTGGGCCTTCCCCACATCCCAAGCCAACGGTTTGACCTGGGGGATTTTATTCTCCACTACAGCGTGGTCTGGGTTTGCCTTTACCTCAGCGCTTGGGTGGTGATGCGGATTTTGTTTCCCCGCTGGCGCTTTCGCGGTGGAGAGTGGCTGGGGCCATGGCCTCGCTCCGGCAACTAGAGCTGGAGGGATCCATTGCCGTTAGAATCGGGCTGGAAGAGCTCCCCGGATAAGCCTGGGTTTTGAACAGGTCTGTACAGGCTGAGGGGAGTTGAGAGTTGTTGCTAACCCAGAGTTTTGCCCCATGCAAGCCTGTACCCTGATGGCTCGCGCCAAGATCAACCTCTACCTGGAAATCCTCGGATCCCGTCCGGATGGGTATTCGGAGGTGGCGATGGTGCTGCAGAGCATTCAGTTGGCAGATCGTGTCCAGTTGCAGTGCTGCCCCCACGGGATCCACCTCACCTGCGATCGCCCAGAAGTGCCGGCAGATGCCCGCAACCTGGCCTACCAAGCGGCTGAGCTGCTGCAAAAAGAGTGTCAGGCCACTATGGGAGTGGAGATTCGCCTCGAAAAGCAGATTCCGGTGGCAGCAGGCTTGGCAGGCGGCTCGGCTGATGCGGCGGCAGTTTTGGTGGGGTTGAACCAACTGTGGGGCTTGGGCCTGACGGTGGGAGAGTTGCAGAGCTTGGCAGCCCGCCTGGGATCCGACATTCCCTTCTGTGTACAAGGGGGAACGCAACTGGCCACCGGACGCGGGGAAGTTTTGGAGCCGCTGGCCGATTGGGAAGGGATCCCGGTGCTCTTGGCCAAACCCAAGCACCTGGGGGTTTCTACCGCCTGGGCTTATCAGGCCTTTCGTTCTCGTCAGGAGAGCTTGGGGCCTGCACTGCCCACCTTGCCGCAGGTGTTGGCGGCTCTCAGCCGTCAGGATCTGCCGGCGTTGGCCAGGAGTTTGCGCAATGACCTGGAACAGGTGGTTTTGCCGGAGTATGCGATTGTGGGCGAATTGCGCCAATCGCTGCTGGCGGCAGGGGCACTGGGAGCTCTGATGTCGGGGTCGGGGCCAACGGTCTTCGGGATCATGCCCAGCCTAGAGCTGGCCGCCCAAGCCCGCGACAGCCTGCGTCGCCAGTTTCAGGATGTGGAGTTTTGGGTTACGCAGTTTGCCCCCACCGGAATTGTGCTGGAGCCGGATCCCTGCAGCCTCAGCCCCAGCTAGGGTGGATGGAGACGAAGGCCCAAAACGGAGCTCTGCAGGTACAATCCCCCTTGGCGGCGCCGTCGAGAGGGATCCCTAGATGAAGCCTTTGGCAATGGCAAGAAGCTGGCTGCTGGGCCTGGGCCTTGTCTTGGGGGGGTGGGAGCCGCCGGCCTGGGCCGGCTGCGGCTTCCCTCGCGGGGCAGGGAAAACGTTTCTCTCGCTCCAGCCCGAGGTGTACCAACCCCGCACCCGCTTTGACCAGGGGGGACGCCTACAGCAGGCCCTTTCCGAGTACGGCGAGACCCGCCTCAACCTGTTTGGCGAAACCGGCCTCAGCGATCGCCTCACCCTCAACCTCAACACCAGCTACGTTTTCCTGGAAAATCGCTTTGCCAGCGGGGCTGACACCGTTACCCAGCGCAACCAGGGCCTGCGGGATCTGGAGCTGGGCCTGCGCCACACCTGGGGAGAGGGGGATCCCTTTTTCTCGGCCCAGTTGACGGCCCTGATCCCGCCGGGATATGCCACCCAGAACACCCCCCTGCCCTTGGGCTATGGGGTTTTCGGCTACGACCTCAGCGCCGGCCTGGCCGCCTCAGGCAAGCTGGGATCCCTGCCCGCCTTTTTCGACTCCTGTCTGACCTTTCGGGACTACCTGGGCTACCCCGGCGACCGTCTCAAGGCCAACTTGACCTTTGGGACGGATCTCAGCCCTGAGGTGCAGGCCATTGTGGCTTTGGATGGCGACTTCACCCTTGGCAACGGCGCCCCGCTCCTCTTTGGGGATGTGGCGGTGCAGGATCCCGACTACAACAACCTCAAGCTTTCCGGCCAGCTCAACTGGCGCCTAGAGGGGGGGCTGACCCTGGGGCTAGGGGGGTTTCAGTTTTTGACAGGCCGCAACACCAATGCCGGCGGTGGCTTCACCGGCTATGTGTGGCTAAGTTACTAAAACTCAACAAAATGTTGCGGGATATCCACCTCGGCAACAGGGATCGGCAGAGGCAGATCTAGGATGAGACTTGGCAAACCTTGGCCTGGAGAACGGATCCCATGCCTCGCTTTGAAAACATCGTTGCCGCCATCGACGGCAGCGGCCCCACCGAGCAAATGGTGCACACGCTGCTATCTTTGCCGGCCTTTGCCCAGTGCCATGTAACCCTGCTGCATGCGGTGCCTTCCCAGACCTCTGCTGAGGACATGCGCGCTGCCTGGCAAAAGGGACAGGAGCTGTTGGCCCAGACGCTGCAGACTTTTCCCCCGCGGCCTGGGTTGAAGATCAGCACTCAACTGGTGGAAGGGGATCCCAAGGTGGTGGTGTTGCAGGTGGCCGAGTCCCTGCCCAATCCCCTGATCGTGATGGGATCCCGCGGGCGCAACCGCATCATGGCCATTTTGCAGAACTCGGTCAGCCAATACGTCTTCCAGCTCGCCTCCTGCCCCATGCTGCTGGTCAAAGACGACGCCTACGTCAAGTACCCCAGCCATGTCATGGTGGCCCTCAACAACTCTCCTGCCGCCCAGGTCGCCTTTGCCACGGCCCTGGATCTGGTTGCCGGCATCTCAGGGGCCCAGATTTTTCTGGCCTCGGTACAACTGGATGCCGATGCCCAAGGCCGGGACGAGGTTATAGACAAAGCCATTGCCACCCTCAAAAGCCGCCAAATCGGCCACCAGGTGTTTACGGCGGTCGGGGATCCCGGCACCGAGATCGTCCGCTTGGCGGAAGAGAGCAAGGCCGACCTGCTGGTGATGGGATCCCCAGATCGCCGGCCCAGCATTGCCCGCAGCATCCCCGACTTGGATCGGCTGCTGGGGCGCTCCATCTCCGACTATGTGCGGGTTCACATCGGCTGCCCCGTGCTGATGGTGCGCTCGGCCCAAGAGAAAGATTGACCGACTGCTAGATCTTTGTTCAGCTTTCGACGAGAAAAATATGGGCTGGCATCGTCCAGGGATCCAGCTTGATGTAGTTCGTGGATCCCTGCCAGGAATACTGCTGGCCATCCAAAAGGTCGATCACCTTGAAAGTTTGCCAGTGTTCCAAACCCAAAGCCCCCAGGTTGAGGGTGACCCAGCCGGATTGAATGTGAAACGGATCCAAGTTGACCGCCACCAAGATGCGGTTGCTGCCATCAAAGGTGCGCTTGGAATAGCAGATCAGGGCCTCGTTGTCGGTGGGGTGAAACACAAGGCTCCAGTCGCTTTGCAAAGCCGGGTTTTGCCGTCGGATCCGGTTCACCTGCGCGATCAGAGGCCGCAAGTTATCCGGTGCGTCCAGATCCCAGTGACGGATTTGGTATTTTTCCGAGTCCAGATACTCTTCGCTGCCGGGGCGGAGGGGACGGTTTTCGCAGAGTTCAAAAGCGGGGCCGTAGATGCCGTAGCTGGCCCCCAGCGTGGCCGCCAGGATGAGGCGCAGCATAAAAGCCGGGCGTCCCCCCTTTTGCAAGAACTCGTTTAGAATGTCCGGCGTGTTGGGCCAGAGGTTGGGGCGATAGTACTCCCGCATCGGGGTTTGGGTGAGCTCGGTGAAGTACTCCGTCAGGCCCCACTTGTCGTTGCGCCAGGTGAAATAGGTGTAAGACTGGGTGAAGCCCAGCTTGGCCAAGGATTTCATCAGTTTGGGGCGGGTGAAGGCTTCAGACAAAAAGATTGTCTGCGGGTGCTTGGCCTTGATCTGGCCGATGCACCACTCCCAAAAGCCAAAAGCCTTGGTGTGGGGATTATCAACCCGAAAGATGGTGACTCCCTGGTCGATCCAGTATTCGATAACGCTTTTTAACTCCTCCCAGAGGGCCTGCCAGTTTTCCGTCTCAAAGTCGAGGGGGTAGATGTCTTGATATTTCTTGGGCGGGTTCTCCGCATATTGAATGGTGCCGTCGGGCCGCTTTCTAAACCATTCCGGGTGCTCTTTCACATAGGGGTGATCCGGCGAGCACTGGAAGGCGATGTCCAGGGCGATGTCGATGTTGAGTTTTTTGGCCTCCGCCACCAAGCGATGAAAATCCTCTAGAGATCCCAGTTGGGGATGGATGGCCTTGTGCCCGCCTTCTGGCCCGCCAATGGCCCAGGGAGAGCCCACGTCCTCCGGCTCTGCCGTCATAGAGTTGTTTTTGCCCTTGCGGAAGGTGCGCCCGATGGGGTGGATGGGGGGCAGGTAGAGCACATCGAAGCCCATCTCGGCAAGCAGCGGCAGGCGGGCGATCACATCCTGGAAGGTGCCGTGGGTGTGCTCGTCAGGGCCGCAGGAGCGGGGAAACAGCTCGTACCAGGTGCTGAAGCGGGCCTTCTCCGGATCCACCCAAACCCGTCGCTCCGGGTAGGCGGTGACGAAGCGGCGCTCGCCGTAGAGCTGCATCAGGGATCCCAGGGTTGGGGAAAGGGCGATCTCGATAGCCGGATCCCCGCCTTGGCGGAGCATTTGGGCGTAGTTGCGCAGCTTTGCCGCCAGATCCCCGCTTTGAGCCTGGGCGGCCCGCTCCACTAGCTCCGCCCCGATCAACAGCTCCACCGCCACATCCTGCTCGGCAGCCACCCGCTTGTGCAGATCCTGCTGCCAGGTTTTGAAGGGATCCACCCAGGCCAAGATGCGGTAAAAGGCTTGGCCGATTTGTGTGACCTGAAATTGGGCCCGCCAGCGGTCGTTGCCGATGGGCTCCATGAAGAGCTCCTCCCAGTCTGTTGCCCCGGCCTGGCGAAAACTGAGCACCGCCGGGAGTTGGTCGTGGCCATCGGCGAAGATGTCCGCCTCCACCACCACGTACTCCCCCACCGTTCGCTTGATGGCGTAGCGCCCACCGTCGATTTCCGGCGTCACCGCCTCGATGATGGCCCGTTGTCGACCTTCCGCTGGCCACATAGGATTAACCTCGCCCCTTTTCAAAAATGCTCTGCCCGGCTTGGAGGGCCTTGCCTGCCGCTTCAGGATTAGCCCGCTGTTACCGATACATCTTCGATGCGCAGAGCCGGAAAGGCCGTGGTGCCGTTGAAAACAGTTACCTCTTGTGAGATGGCGGAGATATTGCGCAAACAATCGTAGAGGTTGCCGGCAATGGTGGTCTCCAGGATGGGGCGCTTCTCGCCACCTTTGACCAAAAAGCCCCCCTTCACCACTCCGGAAAAATCGCCGGTGATCGGGTTGCTGCTGCCGGAAAGCCGCGTGACGATAATGCCCCGCTCCATCGCATACAGCTCAGACAAAGGGGTTGTCCCCGGGGCCACGCTCAGACAGGCCGGCCCCACGCCCGGCAAGCTGCCCGCCCCCCCTGTGGCATGGCCGTTGGAGGGAACGCCGGCAGCCCGGCCTTCGTAGCTGTTGTACATGAAGTTGCAGAGGATCCCTTCGTGGATCAGGGGGGTAATTTGGCGTGGCATCCCCTCGCGGTCGAAGGGCTCGATGGGGTGGCCGGGCAAGCCCAGCCCCTCGGAAACCAAGGTCAACAGGGGGCTGGCGATCAGGGATCCCATCTTCTGCGCCAGGGGGCTTTTGCCCTTGCGCACCGCGTCCGCCCCCAGCACAAAGAGGAGGTCTCCCAGAAACTCCTCCACCACATCCGGCGGCAGGACGATGGGGCCGCGAAAACTCTCCCCCTCCCTAGCCCCTAGGGCCCCCACACACTTTTGCACAAAGCGCTCAAAAGCCCGCTCCAGCGCCGGCAGCAGCTCCGCCCGCTTCTGCACACTGTCGCCGTCGTAGGCAAAGCTGCCCACCTCGTCCCCATCAATGGCCATGCCAAACAGGGATCCACCCGCCTCGACGCTGTGGTAGTTGGCGCGGATGCCGGTGGAAGAAGCAATGGCCACGGTATCCTCTTCCACGCTGAAGGAGCCGCTGTCGATGGTGATGCGGGGGTCTTGGGAGCGCACCCACTCCACCAGTTGGGATCCCAGTTGCGTCAGCTCGGCAGCATCCAGTTCCAGCAGGCCTGGGTCGAGGGCAAAGGGCACCTGGGGCAGAGGCTGGGGATCCGGCAGGCCGTTGAGGGGATCCGCCGGCGAAGCCTTGGCCATGGCCACCGCCTCAGCCGCTGTCTCGGCCAGCTCTTCCGGGCGGTTGGAAGTGGCAAAGCCCAGCCTGCCGCCGCAGAAAACCCGGATGCCGAACAGGGTCTCGCTGCTGCTGCGGGCCAGGTTGAGGTCATTTTTCTCAAAAGTTACTTCCGTCTCACGGCCTGAGTTGGCAAACACCTCTGCTTGGTCGGCCCCGGCAGCCAAGGCCTTTTGCACACCCTGTTCGCAAAGATCCAGCAGGTTTTCAGGAGCAATGACGGAGCCGGCCATAGAATTTGAGAGCTGCAAGAGAACAGTTCTATTATCGACCCTGCTGCCAAGACCTGCCCCAACAGCAGGGGGCAGATGATCTCAACCGGTCACTTGAGCTTGGGATCCGTTTGCCGGCAGCTTTGCGGATCCCTGGCGCATCAGGGCTGCTCCAGCGGCTGATCCGAGAACAGCAAGGGGGCAATGTTGGCGGCTTGGTTGAGTGGGATCTCGTCGTGGATGGCGTACTGATAAAACTGATCCAGCCGCTGACACAGACCTTCTGGGGTCAAAGCCTGTACATTGGAGCTGATGATGTAGCTCTGGGCAGGAGAGGCCCGAAACGCCTGAAAGGCTTTGCGACAAAACGCCTGCTTGGCCTCAGGATCCGCCTGGCGCCACTCCGGCCCTGTGAGTTTGCCAGAGAGTGCCGGCTCGGTTGCTGCCCAAGCGCTGGACGCCACCAGGGGCAGTCCCGTTGCCCAAACCAGCCAGGCCAGGAGGAGCAGCAATACCTGCTGCCAAGAGAACCCAAGCCGTTGCTTGTGCTGCACCATAGGTGGATATGCTAAGGGAAGGAGCTTGGAATGCCGAAGCATCCTTAGCGATCCTATCGCCCCCGGTCTCCCCCATCCAGCCGAGGACAGCCCTGGAGCAAGGTTGGCAAGCAGCTCTATGGCTCGCAGCAAACCCCGCCAAAAACAGCGCTTTCCCCATCTGCTGGGCTCCAAGTGGACTTCTGTCCAGCCTGTGATGGGTTGGCGCCATTTTCAGGTCACCGCTCGCCAAGAGGGGCAAGGGGGGCTAGTGTTTGCCGAGCTGAGGGCCGTTTGCGATCCCCAGGTGCGCCTCTGGGTCAACGCCGCCACCCTCAAAAACCGGGATCTCTGGCAACCGGGCTGGACACCGCTGGAAGACGGGATCCCCTGCGGATCTGGCGGATCGTCTCTCTCCAGAGACTCAGGGATCCCCGGATCCCTCTAGCGCTGTATTCTTCTGGCTACAAGACTTTTGAGGAGAAAACGATGCCCAGGTGTGATGTCTGTGGGAAAGAGCTCAGCTACGGCGACTATCAATGGGCCAAGCGCTGTACCAATCCCTACGGGAAATCCCACCTTATCTGCTTCGACTGCTACAGCGGTTCTTCCTGTCCCATCTGCTCCTCCCCTCTCGAGTCGGCAGAATAGAAAGAAGTCGTTCTCAACAGCCGCTTTTCCTCTCCCGGTGAGCCAAGCTCTTGGAAGGAAGTTGGCAAAAGTCTCGCTGGTGTTCCCAAGGGAGCCGCAACAGTGCGCATTGGCCAGGGCTATGACATCCACCGTCTCGTAGAAGGGCGCCCCCTGATCCTAGGCGGGATCCGGATCCCTTACGAAAAGGGTCTGTTGGGCCACAGCGACGCCGACGTGCTCACCCACGCCATCATGGACGCCCTCCTAGGAGCCGCCGCCCTGCGGGACATTGGCTACTACTTTCCCCCGGAAGAGGAGCGCTGGAAAGGGGCAGACAGCATTCTCCTCTTGCAGCAGGTGGTGCAGTTGGTAAGCCAAGAGGGCTGGCGCATTGCCAACGTCGATAGCGTCGTGGTGGCAGAGCAGCCCAAGCTCAAGCCCCACATCCCCGCCATGCAGGCTCGTCTAGCTGAGGCCATGCAACTATCGCCCAAACAAGTAGGCGTGAAGGCCACCACCAACGAAAAACTCGGCCCCGTCGGCCAGGGAGAGGCCATGGCTGCCTTTGCCGTCGCCCTGCTGGTGGAACGCTGAGCTGCCGGCTTGCGGAAAGCACCTGGCCGTTGCCCTGCCCAAGCTGCCAAACTGGCAAGCAATCGCTCCCTCAAAAAACCAATTGGCCCCCATTGTCGTGAAACCCCCTGCCGCCTCGATCCCAGCTCCCCTCTCCCTCTGGGAGAGGGGCTGGGGGTGAGGGCCTCCGGGAGAGGGGCCGGGGGTGGTCGCGTGAGCGGCGCGGAGCGCTTGGGCCGCCGGCGGGCCCCCTCAAACTTGCTCGGATACTCAGCAAAGGAAATGGCAGGCCAAAGCAACACCTCAACAGAGCAGCTCAAGAGCAGCCTTTTTGCCCCCCTATTCCTAGGGATCCTCCTTCTCTGGCTTAGCGCCTGTGCTGCCCCCGCCCGCCCGCCCCACCTGATTGCCACCGTCACCTCGGATCCCAAAACCTTCAACACCTATCTGGCCACCGAGAGCTCCAGCCGCGACGCCATCGCCTACCTGGAGGCGGGCCTGGTCACCCTCGATGAAGATACCCTCCTGCCCAAGCCGGAGCTGGCGGAAGGCTGGGAAGTGTCTGAGGACGGCTTGCGCTATGTCTTCACCTTGCGGGAGGGGCTGCGCTGGTCGGACGGGGAGCCCCTGACAGCGGCAGATGTGGACTTTACCTTCAACCGCATCATCTTCGACGAGCGGATCCCGACCTCGGCGCGGGATGTGTTACGCATCGGCGAGGCGGGGGCGCTGCCCCAGGTGCGGGCCTTGGACGAGCGGCGGGTTGAGTTTGTCCTGCCGGAGCCCTTTGCCCCTTTCCTGTTGCAGGCCGGATCCCCTCTCTTGCCCAAGCACATTCTGCAGCCCACTGTGGAGCAGGTGGACGGCCAGGGCAACCCCCTCTTTCTCCAGACCTGGGGAGTTGACACGCCGGTGCAAGAATTGGTGGGGGCCGGCCCCTACATCTTGCAGGAATATACCCCCGGACAGCGGCTGGTGTACCGTCCCAACCCCTACTACTGGAAAGGGGAAGGGATCCCGCGCATCGAGCGGGTCATCCTGCGCATCGTGGACTCGGAAGATACGGCCCTGTTGCAGTTTCGCTCCGGCGAGACCGACGTGTTTTCGGTGCGAGGCAGAGATTTTCAGCTCCTGAAGCGGGAGGAAGAACGGGATCAGTTCAGGATTTACAATCTCGGCCCCACCCTCAACAACAATTTCTTTGCCTTCAACCTCAGCCGGGCCCGCAACCCCCAAACCGGACGGCCCTTTGTGGATCCCGTCAAAAGCCGCTGGTTCAACGATTTGAACTTCCGCCGGGCGGTGGCCCACGCCCTGAACCGGCAATTTTACGTCGAGAGCGTCCTGCAGGGGCTGGGCGAGATCCAGCACTCGGTCTTCTCCCCCGCCAGCCCCTTTTACCTCAGCCCGGCAGAGGGCCTGCCCACCTACGACTACGATCCCGAAAAGGCGCGGCAACTGCTCTTGGCTGCCGGCTATACCTACGACGCCGAAGGCCACCTACGGGATCCCGACGGCAACCGCGTCCGCTTCAGTCTCATCACCAACGCCGGCAACAACCAGCGGGAGGCCACCGGCGCCCTGATCAAGGCCGACCTGGCGCGGATCGGCATCACCGTTGACTTCACCCCCATCGCCTTCAACACGGTGGTGCAGCGCACCGACAGCCGCGACTGGGAAACCTTGTTGCTGGGCTTTGGCGGCGGCGGCACCGAGCCCAACAACGGCTCCAACATCTGGCGCAGCGATGGCCGCCTGCACCTGTTTAACCTGGGGGATCTGCCCGGCAATCCCGCCGAAGGAGTGGAAGTGAGCGATTGGGAGCGGGAGATCGACCGCATCTTTATTGCGGGGGTGCGGGAGCTGGACTTTGAAAAGCGCAAGGCCCTCTACGACCGCTTTCAAGTGATCATCCAGGAACAACTGCCCCAGATCGGCACCTTCAACCCCCTGGTGCTCTCGGCCCTGCGCAACCGCCTGCAAGGGGTGGATCCCCGCCCCATCCTCGGCCCTCTCTGGAACCTGGATCAGCTTTCCATCCAGGACATGCTGCAGGAGCGGTAGCCTACCTCACCGTCAGCTCCACCTCCCCCGTGCTCCTGAGGACGTTGATCCCCACCCCTCCTGCCTGGAGATACAGGCCGATGTCCAGGGATCCCCGCCCCACCTGGATGTTCTCAAGAGTTACATGGGGCAGCCACAGGGGCAGGGTGAGGCGCAGCGGTGGGAGTGTCAATCTCATGCAAAGGTGAAGTCAACAGCATTTCCGGGCGCTGACCGTAGGAGCACTGCTTTCCAGGGCGAGCTTCTCACCCACGGCATCAGCTACAACATTCCTCAGGGCCAACGCCGGGGGCGCAATTCAGAGCCAGGCCCAACCCCTATCGTAGCCGAAAGGGCTACACCCCGCCGGCGCGTTCGCTGCTGGAGAGGCCTACCGGGGGCAGGCATGATAGGAAAATGGCATCCTAGCTGTGGAGGGTTTGCCCACATCCATTCATGCTGGAGCACGACATTGTCATCGTTGGCGGGGGGCTGGCCGGTTGCCGGGCGGCTTTGGAGGCCATGCGGCGGGATCCCGGCCTCGACCTGGCCTTGGTATCCAAAACCCATCCGATTCGCAGCCACTCGGTAGCAGCGCAGGGGGGCATTGCCGCTGCCCTGCAAAATGTCGATCCGCGAGATTCCTGGGAAGCCCATGCCTTCGATACCGTCAAGGGATCCGATTATCTGGCGGATCAGGATGCGGTGGAGATTCTGGCCCGAGAAGCCCCTGAGGTGATTATCGATCTGGAGCACTTGGGGGTTTTGTTCTCCCGCCTGCCGGATGGCCGCATTGCCCAGCGGGCCTTTGGGGGACACAGCCACCCGCGCACCTGTTATGCCGCCGACAAAACCGGGCACGCCATTTTGCACGAGTTGGTGAGCAACCTCCAGCGTTTTGGGGTCAAGCTCTACAGCGAATGGTATGTGCTGGAGCTCATTCTGGAAGAAAACCAGGTCAAGGGAGTGGTGATGCTGGAGCTGGCCAGCGGACGGCTGGAGGTGGTGCGAGCCAAGGCAGTCATGTTGGCCACGGGCGGCTATGGGCGCATCTACAACTCCACCTCCAACGACTTTGCCTCGACCGGCGACGGCATGGCGATGGTGGCGCGGGCCGGCCTGCCTCTGCAGGATATGGAGTTTGTGCAGTTTCATCCCACGGGCCTGTATCCGGTGGGGGTGTTGATCTCGGAGGCGGTGCGCGGGGAGGGGGCTTATCTGATCAACGGGAAAGGAGAGCGCTTTATGGCTGCCTATGCCCCCAGCCAGATGGAGTTGGCCCCCCGGGATATCACGTCGCGGGCGATTGTTACGGAGGTGCGGGCCGGACGCGGGATCGACGGAAAAGATTTTGTCTATTTGGATCTGCGGCATCTGGGGGCAGAAACCATTCACATGCGGCTGCCCTTTTGTTGGGAGGAGGCCCATCGCCACCTGGGCATCGATGCGGTTGTGGATCCCATTCCGGTGCGACCGACGGTGCACTACTGCATGGGCGGGATCCCGGTGACGGTGGATGGGCAGGTGCTGCGGGATGCCCATACCCGCGTGGAAGGGCTGTTTGCTGCCGGTGAAACGGCCTGTGTTTCGGTGCATGGGGCCAACCGGCTGGGCAGCAACTCTCTTCTGGAGTGCGTGGTCTTCGGGCGGCGCACAGGGGCAGCTATGGTAGAAGCCGTCAGGGGGCGAGCCTTGCCGAAGTTGGACGAGGGATCCCTGCTCAACCAGGCCGCCGAGCGGATCGCCAGGCTGCTGGAGCGATCCGGGGCAAGCCGCATTGATCAGGTGCGGCGGCAGTTTCAAGATTGCATGACCGAGCATTGTGGGGTCTATCGCAGCGAATCGGTTCTTCAAGAAGGGATCCAAAAATGGCACCGGATCCGCCGGCGTTACGAGCAGGATTTGCGCCTGGACGATCGGGGCAGCGTGTGGAACACCGAGCTCATCGAAGCCCTTGAGCTGGACAACCTCATGACGGTGGGGGCCTTGATCCTCGCCAGCGCTCTGGAACGGCGGGAAAGTCGCGGCTCCCACGCGCGGGAAGACTATCCCCAGCGGGATGATCAACGGTTTTTACAGCACACCTTGGCCGCTTTTCGCGAGGGATCCCCCCAGATCAGCTATCGTCCCGTGGTGATCACCCGCTTTCTTCCTCAGGAGCGGAAATACTAACTTTCCAGAGGTATCCCAAGCCGATTAGGATCGCCCCATCAAGTTTTTCCACGGCTATACCTACTCCGGCCACCCGGTTGCCAGTGCCGCCGGCTTGGCCACCCTGAACCTGTATCAAGAAGAAGGCTTGTTGGAGCGGGCCGCCAGCCTCGCCCCCCTCTGGGAAGAAGCTCTCCATTCTCTGCGGGGCTTGCCCCACGTCATCGATGTGCGCAACCTCGGCTTGGTGGGGGCCATTGAATTGGAAGGGATCCCTGGCCGACCGACAGCGCAGGCTTTTGAAGCTTTCTTACGCTGCTACGAACGGGGCGTGCTGATCCGCACCACAGGTGATACCATCGCCCTTCCCCCACCTTTGATCATCGAGGAAACCCACATTGAACGCTTGGTCGCCACCTTGAGACAAGTCCTTCAAGAGCTGCCCTAGGGAGTTGGGGCGCTCCTTTGGTTGGCCGTCGGCGTTGGCGAAGGGCTGGGAGTAGGACTGGGGCTAGGCGAAGGCGATACCGAGGGAAAGGGATTGGGGGTGCCGGCTGGCGTTGGTGAAGGGGAAGGGCTGGGCGCAGGCAACACCCGCAGAGGAGCCTTGGCGGAGGCGATGCGGCCTTGGGTATCCGCCACCATCGCCGTCACTTCATACTCCCCGGTGGGAGCAGAAGCGGGAATGGTAATGGGGATGGTGCCAATGCAGGTTTTGCTGTTGGCCTGACAGCCGACGGCAGCGGCGGTGAAATCAAACGTCAGCGTGAGAGGGTTCCGCCGGATTTCCACCCGGAAGCTGATGCCAGCTCCCAAACCCGCAGGAGTTGTCACGGCCACCAAGACATTAAAAGGAACCGTCTGTCGCGCGTCCGCCAGCGATACCACGGCA
Source organism: Synechococcus sp. OH20 (assembly GCF_047502685.1). NCBI lineage: Bacteria > Bacillati > Cyanobacteriota > Cyanophyceae > Synechococcales > Synechococcaceae > Synechococcus > Synechococcus sp. OH20. Next base: position 20,374 of record NZ_JANSIQ010000046.1, read on the forward strand.
ATCGAAGGTGGCTCCGCCGAGAAGGATGCGGTGGGGGAAGGACTGGGGAACGGATTCAAGAGGGGAGTGGGGGTCGGGGTGAGCAGAGGCGTCGGGACGGGAGTGAGCGTCGGGAGGGGACTGGGGACGAGAAAAGGCGTGGGCGTCGGTGCCACAACCGTTACCGGCACAGGAGTAATGGTAACCGAGGGTTGCTCGCGGCCATCTTCTTGGCAGGCCACCAGTGACAACGACACAAAAGCGGCTACACTGGCTTTCATCGCAGAGATTGCCAACATCCAGCTCTGACGGAACCTAGGGGGCTGCTGTTTCATGGGCTTTGGCTCCTCACAACACAAGCTTGGGGGTTTGTTAGGAAAACCGAGTCTCGGCAGCGTTCAACTCAAAAACCCGCATTGTCCTGCTCCCTCAACCGCGAAAGCAGAGTCTCGCAAGTGCTCCTAACACTATAGATAGAGCCTCAATTTTTTGCAAACACTACGGGTGTCACCAATCGCATGGGATCCGCCTTGGCGGTGAGATCTCAAGAGCGCTCGGGTTAGACTGATAAGTGCCACAGCAAGAGGGGATCCATGGCAGCAAAGGTGGAAGCAGAACCATCGCCAGCTCAGGAAGGGCCCAAAGAGGCCTGCGGCGTGTTCGGCATTTTGGCCCCCGGCGAGGAGGTGGCCAAGCTGACCTACTTTGGGCTGTTTGCCCTGCAGCACCGCGGCCAGGAATCGGCGGGGATTGCCACCTTTGAGGGGGCCTTTTGCCGAGTCCACAAGGCAATGGGGCTGGTTTCCCAAGTGTTTGACGAGGTGAACTTAGGCCAGCTCAGCGGCGATCTGGCAGTAGGCCACACCCGCTACTCCACTACGGGATCCAGCCGCATGGCCAACGCCCAGCCGGTGATTGTGGAAACCCGCTTGGGGCCGCTGGCTTTGGCTCACAATGGGAACTTGGTCAATGCCGAAGAGCTGCGCAGAGAACTGGAAGCTGCCGAGTGCCACCTCACCGGTAGCACCGACTCGGAATGTATTGCCCACACCATTGCCCAGGCAGTGAACCAAGGTCAAGACTGGGTGGGAGCCACCTGTCAAGCTTTGCGCCGCTGCCGCGGGGCTTTCAGTCTAGTTATCGGCACGCCAGAGGGTCTGATTGGGGCGCGGGATCCCTACGGCGTGCGTCCGCTGGTGTTGGGGCTTTTGAGCAGCAACCCCGCCAGACAGGAGCTGCTGCAACCGCAGAGGCTGGGGATCCTCTGCAGCGACGGCACGCTCAACCACCCAGAAGCCCAGCCACTGCACTACGTGTTGGCTTCGGAAACCTGTGCTTTGGATATCATTGGAGCGGATTATCTGCGCCAGGTGGAGCCGGGGGAGCTGGTGTGGATTGACCGTCAAGGGCTGCAATCCCTGCGCTGGGCGGAGGCCAACCCCAAACTGTGCATCTTCGAAATGATCTACTTTGCCCGCCCCGACAGTTGCATGCACGGGGAGAGCCTCTACTCCTACCGGGTGCGGCTGGGAGAACAACTGGCCAAAGAAGCTCCGGCAGAGGCCGACTGGGTGATCTCGGTGCCCGACTCCGGCACACCGGCAGCCATTGGCTATGCCCGCCAACTGGGGATCCCCTACACGGAAGGGCTGATTAAAAACCGCTATGTGGGCCGCACCTTTATTCAGCCCACCCAGTCGATGCGGGAGCGGGGCATTCGCATGAAGCTCAACCCCCTCGAAGACGTGCTGCGGGGGCAGCGGATTGTGATTGTAGACGACTCGATTGTGCGGGGCACCACCAGCCAGAAAATCGTCAAAGCCCTGCACCAGGCAGGAGCTACGGAGGTCCACATGCGCATCTCCAGCCCCCCCGTTACCCATCCCTGCTTCTACGGCATTGACACCGACAGCCAAGACCAGCTCATTGCCGCCAAGTATTCGGTAGCAGAAATTGCCGAGAAAATCGGGGTGGACTCATTGGCCTACTTGAGCTGGGAAGGCATGCTGGCCGCCACAGGTCGGGATCCCAATTCCTTTTGCTCGGCTTGCTTTACCGGCCACTACCCCATCCCCATTCCTGAGGGGCTGAAGCGCTCCAAGCTGGCTTTGGAAACGGTAGCCAGCCGCAAAGATCGCTAGCAAGGTTGCCCACCAGGATCCCCGTTAGACTGGGAGAAGAGGCTTTGAAAAATTACACTATGGGCTTGCGTCTACACCAAATAGGGGATCCCATCCTGACGCAGGTGGCTGAGCCGGTCGCCGAGTTTGGGACGCCGGCTTTGCAAAGCCTAATTGAAGAGATGCTCGCCACTTTGAAAGAGGCGCAAGGGGTGGGTCTGGCCGCCCCTCAGGTGGGATCCCCTCTCCAGATCCTCATCGTGGCTTCCCGTCCCAACCCTCGCTATCCCGATGCACCCCAGATGGAGCCCCTGGTCATGATTAACCCCCGTCCCTTGGCCTTGAGTGACGAGCAGGTGTTGGGGTGGGAGGGCTGCTTGAGCGTGCCCAACTGCCGCGGCTTGGTGGCCCGTGCCCGCGAGGTGGAGGTGGAGTATTACACCCCTGCGGGATCGCGGCAGCAGGTGGTCTGGCGGGACTTTCCGGCCCGCATCTTCCAGCACGAATACGATCACCTCTTGGGCCGGTTGTTCCTGGATCGGCAGCCGCAGCAACTGCTTTCCGAGGCCGACTACCAAGCCCGGATTTTGGCCCAGCCCCCTGCCTGAGGATCCCTATGCCCTACCTGGTCATCTACGACGGCCTGTGCAACCTTTGCGCCAATGGGGTCAAGCTTTTAGAGCAACTGGATCGCGGCCAGCAGTTTCGCTACGCCCCCATGCAAGACACGGCCACCCTGGCCCAATGGGGGATCCCACCCGAGCAGATGGAACTGGGGATGATCCTGATCGACCTGGAGCAGCCAGAGCGCCGCTGGCAGGGATCCGATGCCGTCGAACACATTGCCGCCCTCTTGCCCAGCGGATCCCTGTGGCTGGCCCTCTACCGCAACCTCCCCGGCCTTAAGCTTTTGGGAGACTGGGGCTACGCCCAGATCCGGGATCACCGCTACGAGTGGTTTGGCCGCCGCGACACCCTTTATCTACCTGCTGCCTGCGAGCGTTGCCGGGATCCCTTGGCCCAGACCGACTGAGGCATGGGTAGCTGAAACGGTTCGTTATGTTGTTACTGCTACGCAACGCAGTCGCGAACGCACCGGCAGCGCGGAGTGCCTAGAGAACGTCTTAATCGAGTTTGAAATAACCATCAATTCAATTGTCTGGCACAAGGGATCCCTTTTCCAGGTTTGAACTCCTCTTCTCAAGCCTGGCGTGCTTGAAATGCTCTAGACAATCTTAAGACTCGATTAAGACTGACTTCCTGGAGAGAACCCCTCAAGTTTGACTTGAGACCTCTCCAGGGTCAAGGTAAAAATAGAGACGAAGCTAGCCAACAGGGGGTGGGCCGTGGCTACAAGAGACTGTGGACAGGCTGAAGCTGAGGGAGTTGCCGGTGGTTCAGAAGCCGTTCAGTTAGTTCCTAGAAGGGGGGATCTCGTTAGCGGAAATGGAGCTATGGGAAGTTTTGGCGAAAGAAGCAGAAAGCTTTTTCTACAGACAATGCTACAACCCCTGGATTGGGAAGTGCAGTTTGCGGTTTGGAAAACCCTACTGAACTCTGGCATCCCTCAACTGGTGCAAGTAGCAAAAAGATATCCCGTTCCCCTACGTCCAGTTGGAAACCCTGAAGAGAGATATCGAGCCGGCGAGCGGGACTTTCGCTGGGCAGATCTGAGGGGGGGCAACCTCAGCCGGCTAGATCTAAGGGGGCTTGACTTAAGCGGGGCCAGTTTAGTTCGGGCAAGGCTGAGCCAGGTCAATCTAAGCCACACCAGCCTGATTGGAGCCAACCTCAGCCAGGCAGACCTCAGCGGCGCAGATCTGAGAGGAGCCAACTTAAAGGGAGCTAACCTGATGGGGGCCAATCTCATTGGCGCCAACTTGCAAGGAGCTAATCTGGCAGACGCCAACCTGAAGTGGGTCGTCATTTCCCCCGAAACGCAAATTGACCGCAAGTGGCGGCTGGTCTGGGAAATTGTCAATGGCCATGCTCAGGGAAAAAACCTAGCTCAGGCGGACTTGAGCGGGGCAGACCTGGATTGGGCTGACCTGAGGGGGGCCAACTTGGCGCAAGCAGACCTAAGGGGGGCAAGGCTTGTCGGTGCTAACTTGCAGGAAGCCGACCTCCAGGGAGCCGACCTCCGGTGGGCCAGCTTGGAGGGAGCCAACCTCAGTCGGGCCGATTTGGGCGCAGCTTGCCTGCAACTGGCCAGCCTGCGGGGAGCTATCCTTTCCCCTGAAACCCAAATTGACCGCAAGTGGCGGCTGGTCTGGGAAATTGTCAACGGCCACGCTCAGGGGAAAAACCTAGCTCAGGCAGACTTGAGCGGGGCAGACCTGGATTGGGCTGACCTGAGGGGGGCCAACTTGGCGCAAGCAGACCTAAGGGGGGCAAGGCTTGTCGGTGCTAACTTGCAGGAAGCCGACCTCCAGGGAGCCGACCTCCGGTGGGCCAGCTTGGAGGGAGCCAACCTCAGTCGGGCCGATTTGGGCGCAGCTTGCCTGCAACTGGCCAGCCTGCGGGGAGCTATCCTTTCCCCTGAAACCCAAATTGACCGCAAGTGGCGGCTGGTCTGGGAAATTGTCAACGGCCACGCTCAGGGAAAAAACCTAGCTCAGGCGGACTTGAGCGGGGCCAACTTGAGCTGGGCAAATCTGAGCGGGATCAGGCTCCCTGGCGTGAGCTTGGTGGGAGCCGACCTGAGCGGGGCCAACCTCTGCGGCGTAGACCTACAGTGGGCAGAGTTGAGCAAAGCCAATCTAAGCCAGGCGGATCTGAGGGGGGCCAACTTAAACCAAGCGGATCTCAGCGGGGCAGACCTAAGCGGTGCCAACCTCAGTGGAAGCAGCTTGATCAAGGCCGAACTAGCCCAGGCCAAACTTGTGGGGGCCAAGTTGACGCAAGCCAACCTCGTCGGAGCCAAGCTGAGACGGGCTAAACTCAACGGCGCGGATCTAAGGGGGGCCAGCCTCATCGGGGCCGACCTCAGCGAAGCCAAACTGGGCAAGACGGACCTGAACTTGCCTAGCTTGAGATGGACGGTGATTTCTGTAGAGGCCAGTCCGGAGAGTAGCTGGTGGTTCATGATTTTCCATGCTGGCGCCCATTCGCAGGAGCTGAGCCAAACAGACTTGAGAGGGGCGGACTTGAGAAAGGCCAACCTCAGCCGGGCAGACCTCAGCGGGGTAAGGCTCAGTGGAGCTAACCTAAGCCAGGCTTATTTGATTGGGTCAGATCTGAGCGAGGCCAGCCTAGATGAAGCCAATCTAAAGAGGGCCAAGCTGGGCGAGGCCAACCTAACCCACGCCGATCTCAGTGGAGCCAAGCTGAGTAGGGCCTATCTGGCCGGAGCCAACCTCAGCGGTGCCGACCTGAGGGGGGCAGATCTGGAGCTGGCCAGTCTGCAGCGGGTGATCCTTTCTCCTGCAACCCAGATCGAGGCCAAGTGGCGTCTGGTGTGGGAGATCGTCAACGGTCAAGCCTCCAAGAGAAACTTGAGTGGGGTTGACCTGAGCGGCGCTAACTTGAATTGGGCCAAGCTCAACGGGGTGCAACTGGTCGGGGCAAACCTAAGTGGAGCCAGCCTCATTGGAGCGGATCTAGGAGGATCCAACCTCAGCCAAGCCAATCTGAGGAAGGCCAATTTGAGCTACGCCAACTTGGAGGGATCCAACCTAGACAATGCCATCCTAGAAGGCGCAAAACTTGATTTTCAGTGGCAGTGGATCTGGCTCTCCCTTTGGTTCAAAGGTTTGGCGAGCATCTGGTTTGGTTACCCCAGTACCCCTCAACTGCCTCCTCCTCCTACGTCGGATCCCAATCGGCGTCTCCCAGCCGAGAAGAACAAGGAGAAGTGAACGCTTCTGTTCTTTGGCTAGGGCCACGCAGGTTTGTATCCTAGCAAACACTTTTTGATCCAAGAGAGCTGCTTTAGGATAGAGGCGTGGCCTTGCTATGGCGGGATTCTGGAGATTTTTGGATGAAGCCTGCTTTAAAAAGTAAGGAGACTTTGAAGCAGCCTTTGCTGAGCTAAGGGCTTTGGTAGGGGATAGTGCGAAGATAGAGATGGCCCAAGTGCTCCTCGGTCAAAAAACAGAGGGCACCCATAGCCAGGTGAGGTGAAGCAAGAAAGACTCTAACTTTAGGAGGAGAGAATGTCGCACTTCACGTACATCCAAACTCAGTTTAAGAACCGAGAGGCTTTGATAAAGGCTCTAAACGATGTTGGCTACTCTCACATAGAAGAGGGATCCGACCTTCCTCTATATGGCTACCGAGGCGATAGGCGACCTCAGACGGCAGACATTGTTATCCGAAGAAAGCACTTAAGTGCTGCTAGCAACGATATTGGCTTTAAGTGGAAGGGCGATCACTACGAGGCAATAATCTCTGAATATGACCGCCAGGTCTTTCCCGACTTTATCCCCAAAATTCAGCGCAGGTATGCTTATCACGCCGTCCTTGCAACGGCAGCGGAGAAGGGGTTTACCGTAGAGTCGGAATCTGTGGACGAGAAAGGGCAGATCAGGATTGTGTTGGGGCGCTGGGCTTGAGGAGGCGTTATGGCGGAATATCAACAGGTTGAATACATCATCGACAAAGATGGCAACGTGATTGAGCGCGTGCTTAATGTCAAAGGCAAGGGCTGCCTTGACCTAACTGAGGAAATAGAAAGTGCATTGGGCACAGTTCAAAAAAGGGAGCTGTTGCCTGAATATGACCAGGCCCCAGTCATAGAAATAGAAGAAGATGTCCAGCGTCAGGTAGAGCGTTTATGAATGCCCCAAACCCCTTTCTGGATCCCCTGTCTGGTTTAACCAAAGGGATCCAAAAGACTCTGGCTAGGATTCCATTTTGGAGTGAAATGAAAAGTCATGATACCCTGCTGCGCAATCTCATGCAGGCTGCCGGTATCTCAACCTGGCGAGAGCTTCGACAAAAGGCCAAACTGAGTCGAGGAGCCCTAAATGCCCTGAGAACTGGCCAGGCCGAAAAGCTGAAGTTAGCCGATCTCAATCGAGCGGCCAGCATTTTGCAAGTGCCCTTGCCGAGCCTTATTCAAGATTTCAGCGGAATCGAGCTAGCATTGGAGCCTGCAGAAACGGCTCAGGAAGTGCAGCGGCTGCACAAACAGCTAGAACAGCAGGAAGGGCAATTGCGCCATCAAATCTGCGCCGAACTGGTGGAAAAGCTCAAGCCTCTTTTGGTGCAATACCCCACCCTGCAGCAGGTTGTGCAGAGGCGACCGGATTACCCTGCCCAGCAAGTCTTGGCTTTGCTGAACTGTCTGGGCAACTTGTTGGAAGACTGGCAGTTGGAAACCATTGGCCAGGTGTGGCAACAGGTGGCCTATGACCCAGAAAGCCACCAGGCAGATGAGGAGGATATCCAGGCGGGCGAGCCGGTCTATGTTCGCTTTGTGGGCTATCGACTTAGGGATCAAGTTTTAGTTCGAGCCAAAGTCAGTCGCACTCTACCTTCCCTGGCAGCATGACGACGTTGACTATTGATTTTGGCACTTCCAATACGGTGGTCTGTGCCTATCAAAATCGAAAGCCCATTGTGATCGACATACCAGGGATCACCCACCGCTACGACGGCAGCCCGCCTCTGATTCCCTCGGTTCTCTTTGTCGGCCAAAACCAGCAATTTTTGATTGGGGCACCTGCCCAGGCCAAACGGGATCCCAAGCGCCTATTCAAAGGCTTTAAGCGGGATCTCTCTCAACAATTCCAGCCGGCCCCAACCTATGTGGATGGACAGGCCTACACAGCCCAAGAGGCCACGCGGATCTTTCTGCAGCAGCTTCTTGCCAAACTCAAGGCGGAGGGCTGGCAGCCCGATAAGGTGATCTTGACCGTGCCGGTGGGAGCCTACGAGGCCTATTTGCACAACCTGCAAGAGGTGTTTGGCTCCCTAGGGATCCAACAGGTTGTGTTCCTCGACGAGTCCACCGCGGCTGCTTTGGGCTACGGGGTGCAGGAACCGGGATCCCTGATTTTGGTGGTCGATTTGGGGGGCGGAACTCTCGACCTCTCTTTGGTCAAAATCTTGAAGCCAAAGCAGGGCACTGCTTACCGAGCTGAGGTCATTGCCAAAACTGACCGGGCCTATGGCTGTGGCGGCGTCGATATCGATATCTGGATTGCCGAATGGGTGCTGGAGCAGTTGGGCCGCAAGCGACAGCAGGTTCCGGCCAGCAGCTTCCAGGTTCTGTGCGAGGTTGCCGAGCGGCTCAAGATCCGCCTCTCCAGCCATTCTCAGGCCAGCGAGGCCTGGCTGGATGAAGACTCCTTTGAGACCCACACTTTAATGCTTCAGCGCGAACAACTCCAGGAGCTGTTGGAAGAGCGCGGCCTGCTGACGCGGCTAAGAGAAGCCATCGATGAGGTCATCGAGAAAGCCCACAACAAAGGGATCTCTAAACGAGATATCCACCAGGTGGTGTTGGTGGGTGGCACCAGCCTCATTCCAGGGGTGCAGCATCAGGTCATTAGCCTCTTTGGCCGCGACAAGGTTAAGTACCACAAGCCGTTTGAGGCAGTGGCCCACGGCGCTCTGGCCTTCACCCAGTTTGCCCGCCTTCAAGATCATCTCCGCCATACCTACGCCCTGCGGCTCTGGAATCCCTATTTGCAGGCGCCCGACTTTTTCCCTCTCTTTAAGAGCGGCACGGCCTATCCTGCCACGGTGGAACTGCCTCCCTTGCAGGCCAACGCCAATGGACAAAGCCACATCAACCTGGTGGTTGGTGAGATGGCCGAGGAAGGGGCAACCGAAGTTGTTTACGGTCCCGACGGTCGGATGCAGATTCGCAACAGCAGCGCAGCTTCTAGCTTTCGTCCCCTTGGGAGCCACAAGCAGCTTTCCATTCCCCTCAAGCCCCCAGGGCAGGTAGGAGTGGATCGTTTGCAGGTCACCTTTGCCGTCGATGCTGGGCGAACTTTGCGGGTAACGGTAGTAGATTTGCAAACTCAAAAGACCCTTATGCAGCAGCAGGTGGTTGGGAGGTTAACTTGAGGTTAGGGATGGCGGAAAACTTTGATCCCGTTCTGGGTGGGCAGCAATTGGTCGGCTCCGATCCGGTCATGGGAGGCTTGGTAGCCGTTGAGCAAGCCCTAGACAGTCCGGATCCCAAGGTGAGAATCCAAGCAATCAAGGGTGCTCTGAAGTACGGATCCAGAGGGGCCGAGCTTGTTATCCAGGCCCTGCAAAATGATCCCAACTGGGAGGTGCAGTTTGCGGCTTGGGAGACGCTGCTGGAAGCGGAGGATCCGCAGAATGTGCAGGTGGCAAAGTCCCATCGCCTTCCCCTCCGACAGGTTGGAGATGTCCGAGCAAGGTATGAAGCCGGAGAGCGAGATTTCCGCTGGGCTGACCTGAGCGGGGCCGACCTGAGCGGGGCCAACCTGAGGTGGGCCGACCTGAGCAGGGCCGACCTGAGCGACGCCGACCTGAGCGGGGCCAACCTGAGCGGTGCCGACCTAAGCAGGGCCGACCTGAGCGGGGCTGACCTGAGGGGAGTGAATCTTCAGGGATCCAACTTGTTCTGGGCCAGGTTGAGGGGATCCCTGCTCTCTGCCGAGACGCAGATGGATCCCAAGTGGCGGCTGGTCTGGGAAATTGTCAACGGTCAGGTGAATGTCAAGAACCTGAGCGGGGCCGACCTGAGTGGAGCCAACCTGAGCGGGGCCAACCTGTGGCAAGCCAACCTGAGCGGGGCCAACCTGAGCAGGGCTGACCTGAGCGGGGCCAACCTGAGTGG
>NZ_JANSIQ010000047.1:0-1060 GCF_047502685.1 Synechococcus sp. OH20
ATGACCATCGCGGTAGGGCGCGTACGCCAGGAGCGAGGATGGTTCGACATCGTCGATGACTGGCTCAAGCGTGACAGATTCGTGTTTATCGGCTGGTCGGGGCTGCTGCTGTTCCCCTGCGCCTACTTGGCCTTGGGCGGCTGGCTGACCGGCACCACCTTTGTAACTTCTTGGTACACCCACGGCCTGGCCAGCTCCTACCTGGAAGGGTGCAACTTTTTGACCGTGGCCGTGTCCACCCCCGCCGACAGCATGGGGCACAGCCTGTTGCTGCTGTGGGGCCCGGAAGCCCAGGGGGACTTTACCCGCTGGTGTCAGATTGGCGGGCTGTGGACCTTTGTCGCCTTCCATGGAGCGCTGGGCCTGATTGGCTTTATGCTGCGGCAATTTGAGATTGCCCGGCTGGTGGGGGTGCGGCCCTACAACGCCATTGCCTTCAGCGCGCCGATTGCGGTGTTTGTGAGCGTGTTTTTGATTTACCCGCTGGGGCAGAGCAGTTGGTTTTTTGCCCCCAGCTTTGGGGTGGCGGGGATCTTCCGCTTCTTGCTGTTCTTCCAAGGGTTCCACAACTGGACGCTGAACCCGTTCCACATGATGGGGGTGGCCGGCGTGTTGGGTGGAGCGCTGCTGTGTGCCATCCATGGGGCGACGGTGGAGAACACGTTGTTTCAGGATGGGGAAGCGGCGAGCACGTTTCGGGCGTTTGAGCCGACGCAGTCGGAAGAGACGTACTCGATGGTGACGGCGAACCGGTACTGGAGCCAGATTTTTGGGATAGCGTTTTCCAACAAGCGGTGGCTGCACTTTTTCATGTTGTTTGTGCCGGTGACGGGATTGTGGATGTCGAGCATTGGAGTGGTGGGGTTGGCGCTGAACCTGCGGGCGTATGACTTTATCAGTCAGGAGACGCGGGCGGCGGAGGACCCTGAGTTTGAGACGTTCTACACGAAGAACATTTTGCTCAACGAGGGGATTCGGGCCTGGATGGCGCCGCAGGATCAGCCGCACGAGCGCTTTGAGTTCCCCGAAGAAGTCCTACCCCGCGGCAACGCGCTCTAAA
>NZ_JANSIQ010000048.1:0-29990 GCF_047502685.1 Synechococcus sp. OH20
TCGCCGTAAAGCGGATGGGGAAACCCCACCCGCCTGCGCGGTGGGGTAGTTCATGTAACACCGATCCCCATCCCAATACGAAAGGGAACTTGGGGATCAACTGCCTAAGTTTCGACTCTGTGGGCGCGCAAGAGCACGTTGGTTCCCAATCCCTCTTGGGCCATCCAAAAAGCGCAAATCCACCACGAAACCTCGTCTTGGCGATAAATGCCACAGGTGAGGGGATAGGATTGCAAAAGGTCAGCCATCTGCGATAAAGCTGGCACCTCAGCCGCATAATTGGCCCACACTTCGGGATCCAGATCCTCGTAAACGTAATCGGACGGGAAATATAGGTGGCTTGCTTCTAGGCCGGGCCGGTCGGTCAGGAGTAGTTGAGCGGGGTCAGAAGACTCACATCCCAAGCGATCCCCGATTTGAAACGTGAGTTGAAACAAGCGGTTAATCAGATCGAATTGTTCGGGGTTCATAATTTCAGAATTCCCAACTTGCGGGTGTGGGGTGAGCATCAGAATTGACAGGTGCGACGGCTGCGCTCCAGCTCCGGCTCGATCCAAGAGAGGGCAAAGTGGCTCACACAAGGCAACTGCGGAAAGCGGCGGGCCAGGGATCCCATCTGGATTTCCAAGCTGGGGCGTTTTCGCTGCGCTTGTCCCCATAGGCCGGCGATGGCCGGGCAGACAAAGGTTTGGGGAGAGGCCACGACCAGGATTTGCCCCACCTGCTGCACCACACAGGAGCCATCCTCGCACTTGGCATAGGCCATCGGGTGCCACTCCATGTTTGGATCAAAACGATCCCAAGGCTGGAGACGGGCGTCGAACCCTTCTCCCACCGCCTGGTTGCCCTCGGGGAAAAAGACGGCCCCGGTCGGGATCCCAAGGCTTTGGGCCGGTTGGGCAGCTTGCCGCAGGTAATCGAGGATCCCATAGCGGGCAAACTCAACGCTGAGCTGCCAGAGCTGCTCTTGCCAGCGCTCCTGTCGGAGAGCGGCGCTAGGGGTAGGGGTGGGATCCGGCGGCGCTGCTTTTGGACGGGGAGCCGCCAAATTCTCTAAATCCCTATTCCCTGAATCACCTTCTAAATCGGCATGGGTGGAATGCCAATTCTCGCCTGCTTTGCTTTGGGCCATCCCGTCCCCTAGTTCTGGAGAAAGCGGCCGCTCCCTGCTTGCGCTGGGCTTGGGATCCCCTGGCTGGCGCCAGCGGGGCTCTTCGGCATAGGTGGCATCCAGATGGAGAACATCTGCCACAGTAATATAGCCCTGGCTGAGGTAACGCTCCAGCAAGGCTCGGCCCGCCGGGTTTTCTGCCAAATCCAGGTAGGCTTGCCGGGCTGCCTCCCCATGGATCCACAGATCCTGGACGGTGGCTGCCAGGCTGGATCCCCCAGAGCCGCGGGGATAGCGAATGTAGTCGAAGAGGATCCCATCCGGCTGCCGCTGCAGGATGCGGCGGATCAGCTCGGCAAAATCCCGTCGCGCCAGAGGATGAAAGGGATCCACAAACACCTCATCCGGGCTGCCCAAATCTTCTGCAAGGGCTGTCGCTGGATCCAAGACGGTGGTGAGGCCACGGCCGTTGCGGGCCAAGACTGCCTGGCGATCTGGGAGAAGCCCGTAGCTGTAGCCGAAATTGAGGGAAAACACCCAGGCATAGGCCGATAACCCCCGCCGTCGCGCCACCTTGAGAGCCAGATCCAACAAATCGGCATTGGGCTGCAGGCTGGGCCAGATCCCGCCCGCCCCATCGGGCAGAATGGAGCGGCCATCGTAAAACGTCTCGATAAAAACGCGGTTATAGCCCAGGTTCACCACCTGGTCAAACACCTGATCCAGTACGCCTGGATTGGCATCACAGGGATGCAAGCGCACCCAAATGGCCTGAATCTGCGGCCAACGGCGGCTGCGGCAGGCAATCAAGGCAGCGCGATGTTCGGCTAAGACTTGGGTGTATTCGGCCCAAGCGGCCTCTGATTGGGTGGCCCGCTGGCGCAGTTGAGCCTTGCGCGCCACTTCCTCAGGGGGTTGCCGGCAGAAGGCATCGAGCTGAAGAGCAGACAGGGATCCTGTCTGTTCCCCGCTGCCCTGAAACCTGGGATCGGAGTCAGGAAAAAGGGAATGGCCAAACCTCGGGAATCGGGCCTGGGCAGCGATTCCGGATCCCAGCCACATCAGTGCGCCGAGCACACCTGCAAGCCATTTCCGCTGCTGCCTTGGCAACCTCAACACCCTTAACCCCACCGAGGATTGCTGTAGCCCTATCTCCCCCTAGAGACCGGCAGGCCCGAGGCAATTGTTCCCGCCCCCAGCCAATTGCATTCAACTTTGAGAGGAGAGCTGGGGCTTGGGATCCCTTGCCCTATCCGCCTCAATCTGGGCCAACTGCTGCCGGGCCGCCTGCCGCATCACCTCCACCGGCACAGGCTTGCCCCCCAGCCAGAGGGAGAGGGCCTTGGCCCCCTGGTGGATCAGCATCTCCAGGCCACTGATGGGGGTGTGGCCCAGCTCGGCAGCCATACGCAGCAGCGGCGTGGGATCCGGTACATAGATGAGATCGTAGACAACGGCGCCGGCGGGCAGAAGGTGCAGCTGCTCCCGGCTAAGGGGAGACAGCTCGGCAGGGGATCCCGGCTTGTACATGCCCACGGGGGTGGTGTTGACCACAAGGGAAGTCTTGGGCAAGTGGCGCTCCAGCTCGGCCCAGCTTAGCGTTTCCACCTGGGGCCAGGTCTGTTGCAAAGCCCGTAACTTCTCAGGGGATCGCCCGGCCACCCGTACTGGCCCCAACTCCAACTCCAAACAGCCCTGGATGGCCGCCCGCGCCGCCCCGCCACAGCCCAGGATTAGGGTGGGGATCCCTTTTTCCAAGCCCAGCAAAGGCTGAACAAAGCCGTCGATATCGGTGTTGGTGCCGCCCCAGCCTCCCTCCGGCAAGGCGAAGACCGTGTTTACTGCTCCCACCTTTGCCGCCCGCGCTTCCACCTGGCTGAGCAAAGGCAGAATCGCCTGCTTGTGGGGAATGGTGACGTTAAACCCCCGCACCCCGATGGCCGCCAGCCCGGCCACCGCCACTGCCAGGCGCTCTGCCGCCACCGGAAAGGGCACGTAGCAGTAGTCTTCTCCCATGGCCGCCAAGGCAGCGTTGTGCATCGCCGGGGATAGGCTGTGGGCCACCGGATCCCCGATCAGGCCCAGCAATTGCGTACTTCCCGAAATCCGCCTGTCCACCCCAGCTCCTAAGGGATCCCTGCCCTGTAGCTCCAATTAGTTAGACTCCGACTCCACCCGATCTAAAGTTTGCCGGTAGCGCTGCCGCCAACTGGCCAGGGATTCTTCCGAAATGTGGTCGATTAAACTGCTCATCTCGCCCAGGATCTGGTAGACGCGGTCAAAGCTTTGGCGGGTGCGCTCTTCTTGATCTGGCTGGCGCACCTGCACCAGGTACAGGCTCATCTTGATGGTTTGCAACCGGTTTTTGCCCAGATCCTCCAGCATTTCCCGAATTTGCCCGATCGCCTCCTGCCGCACCCGGCGTTGCCGCCGCCGCAACAGCCAGAACAGGATGCCGTGGATAACTCCCACCACAGTGGCGCTGATCGCCGTTGCCGTCGCCACGGAAAGAGCGCTGCGGCTGGCCACCCAGCCGCTGAGTAGGATTACGCCTATCCCCACCGCCGTCAGGATCAGCTCGATGTTGTTGAGAAACCACCTTCTTGCTGGCTTCCAGATGGCGGATTGGCTCCGACTAGAATTGAACATGGCTGTTCTTCCCACCTCCCACCTGCCTATTCTGCTGCGGCCAACCCACCGCCGGATTCTGGGGATCGGACTTACCGGCGCAGTCGCCATCCTCCGCGGCCCAGTTGACGCTTCAGACGCCGCCGCGGTTTCCGCCGGCGGATCCCCAAGGGCTGCTGAGAGCGGGATCCAGCCTCAAACCGCTCAGCCCTAGGCTCCCGCACCCCTTGGCTGAGATCCTGGCTGTGTTGCCGCAACTCCTCGAGCTGCCTGAGGCGAGTTTCCAGCTCTTGGCGTAGCTCGGCATTCTCTTTTTCTAGATGTTGCAAACGCTTCAGCAGCTCTGAGGACGCCGTCCCGCTACTGCAATCGGAAACCGGGATGGGATGGGGTGCAGTCACCACCGAAGTGTGGACATTTTTGCTGTCTCGCAGGGCTTGGGCAGCCCGTCGCACCAGGGCCACCCCCTTGGGATCGTCCTTATCTGTGAGGGTGGCCGCCCCAAATTGAAGCTGCACCGGCAGCGCTCGCCCATTCATCACAAAGGGATCCTGGATCAACCGCTGGCAGCAGCGCTCGGCGGCAATCTGGGCAGCAGCCAGAGTGCTCCCCGGCAGCACCACAATAAACTGCCCCTCGTCGTAGCAAAAGAGGTCATCCCCCTCTCGCAAGTTGTGGGCCAAGCGATCCGTAAACAGCTTGAGAAGAGCAGCCCGACCGCCGGCCTCTAGGCCTTGCCCCAGAGCACTGAGGTTGGCCAAGCGCAGCACAAACAAACTGAGGGGATCTGATTGGGCACGGGCTTGGGCCACCCGCAACGGCAAGCGAGTAACCAAATCCTGCCGATTGCCCAAAGCAACCGAGCCAGAAGGAGATGAGACTTGTTTTTGTCCAGTTTGGAGCAGATATTGCTGGCGGCGGCTCTCCACAATGCGCAGCCCTGCCCGCACCCGCGTCAGCAGCTCTGCCGCCTGAAAGGGCTTGGAGAGGAACTCATCAGCTCCGGCTTCTAACGCCCGCTCCATGCTGTCGTTGCCCTCGCGGGCGGTCATGAGGATGTAGTACACCCAAGCATATTCGGGTGATTGCCGTAGCTGCCGGCATAGATCCAGGCCATTTAGATTGGGCATGACCCAGTCGGCGATGATGAGATCTGGGATCCGGCGGCGGATTTGCTCCAGGGCAGACAAGCCATCCAAAGCATAAGAAATACTACAGCCCTGCTTACCCAAAAAGTTGGACAACATCTCTGCCACCATGTAACTGTCATCCACGATCAGCACATGGGCCCGCAAGCTGCTGGCTCCGCCTTTGCTAGCGCCCAAGCCCGCCTGAGGGCCTTCAGACGTACCAGTGGCAGCAGCGTTCTCCAAATTGGGATCCACGGGTAAGCCAAAGCCAGATGACAAGGAAATCCGGGAAAGCAAACTTTCCCGTGTTTTCCATCGTTATTCTAGACGTAGGGATTGGCAGCCACTACCTAACTTTGCCGGGTTATTTTTTTGAGATTTTTGAAGTTTCGCAGTCATTCTAAACGCGAGGAAGATGCTTCTGGGCGTTCCCCGCTACTGCTCCTCACGCCCCCAGGGGGAATCCTCCTCTGCCCCAGGGAGAGGGAAGGCAGGGTTCGCCGTGACTTCATGGCCACCCCAGGAACCTAGAAACGAATCTCGAGCGTGACTTGGGCGCGCACGGCTTGTTGTCCTCCTTCCACCGGTGTGGAAGCTGCTTCTAGGCGGGCATAGTCTGCTTGAGCAGCCAAAGGAACTGGCGGCGCTATGGAGCCCTCGCTGTGAATTTGGATGCCCTCCACAGAATGAATGCTCAGGTTCAAGGCCCTCAACACATCGCTGGCTTGACGTTGGGCATCTTCCACGGCCTGGGTCAGGGCACGGCTGCGCGCCTGCAGCAAGGTGGCCTCATCCGCTCGGAAGCTGACCGATTCCACCTGGGTGGCTCCGGCGGCCACGGCTTCATCCAGCACCTGTCCGGCTCGGGCTATGGGTACTTCAAATTGCAGGCTGTTTTGCCCCTGTACCCCGGTCAGGCGGGGTGGGCTCTGCTGGTAGTCGTATTGCGGATAGAGAGAAATGCCGGTGGTCTGCAGGGCGCTCACCTGCAGCTCTTTGAGGCGGTTCACCAGCCGCTCCGAGCGCTCGGCCACCTGCTGCTGGACCGCTTGGGCCGTCTCCCCTTGGAGCACCACCCCCAGCCGGATTACGGCAATGGAGGTTTCCACCGCAACAGACCCCTGGCCGGTTACCGTCAAAGTTCGGGATCCCTCACCGGGACTGGCCATTGCCCCGCCTCCAGCGATTGCGTTCCAACCCAACAGTGCCAGCGCCAGTACCACGCCCAGCCAGGCCACCCCCTTCAGCCTTTTCCACCCCTTGAGCCTGTCCATTGCTTCCCCCTTTCAGTCGTTAACCCCAGCCTACTCCCACCGTTCCTCTAGCTGATCTGACAAAAGCCCCAGCCACCAGTTCCCTAACCTCACCCAGCCGCTGCGTTCTTGCCCCCCCGGATTGCGTATCCGCACATAAAACACGCGTTGATACTTGGAAGTGCTGCCGGAAAAAGGCCCCAGCCGCCAATACCGCGCCTCCTGGCTCAGAATGGAGTAGCCATGCTTTGCCGCCCACCGCTGCAGCAGCTCCTGGCTGCGTCTTTGTTCCCAGACAAAAATTCCCAGGAACAGGGCAACGGCAACCACTGCCCCCAGCAGGGCCAATGCCAGCTCAGACATAGGGATAGACAGCAAGGCTACTACCCATCCTATGGGAGTTGCTCCAAGGCTGGGATCCCCGGCTGCAAAAGTTAACCTTTGCCGCCTCAGCCGCTTCCAAAAGAGCGATCTCCGCTCCTGTATGATCGAGTCAGCGTGGTCAAAACTCGATTTGTTGATTGAGTAAATTGATAAGGTCTTTTTGAGAATGGCTGCATCGAAACTGCGACAACTGCTGCACGACCTGGATGTTGAGCTGCAAAAAACCCCTGGCTTGGATGAAAAGCAGCGACAGCACATCGCCACCATTCGCCAAGAGGTGGAAGCGGTGCTGGCCGAGCTGGGATCCCCGAGTGAGAGCAAGCAAAATCAAGGGCGTAGAGATCGCATTGGGGAGGCGCTGGGCCTGTTCGAGACCTCGCATCCCAACCTCACCCTGATCCTGGAGCAAGTGATCGACACGCTGGCAGGGATGGGTTTGTAGTTTATGAGGAGGGCTCACCAGCAAGCTCCTCTGCCTGCTAGCCTTGGTAATGCGTTGAATAGCTCCTGTTTATGACCGGCACTCTCCATCCCACCTCGTTTAACATCACCCGCTCCCAACAGATTTTTGCCCGAGCAAAAGGGCTCATGCCCGGCGGGGTCAGTTCCCCGGTGCGCGCCTTCAAGTCGGTGGGCGGGGATCCCGTCGTGTTTGACCGCGTCTCAGGAGCCTACGCCTGGGATGTGGACGGCAACCAGTACATCGACTACATCGGCAGTTGGGGGCCGGCGATTGTCGGCCACGCCCATCCCGAGGTGATCGAGGCTCTGCACCGAGCTTTGGAGAAAGGCACCAGCTTTGGCGCCCCTTGCGTTTTGGAAAACGAGCTGGCCGAGCGGGTGATCGAGGCGGTGCCCAGCGTGGAGATGGTACGCTTTGTTAACTCCGGCACCGAAGCTTGCATGGCGGCGCTGCGCCTGATGCGGGCCTACACGGGGCGGGAAAAGGTGATCAAGTTCGAGGGCTGCTACCACGGCCATGCGGACATGTTTTTGGTCAAGGCCGGCTCAGGGGTGGCCACGCTGGGCCTGCCGGATTCGCCAGGGGTACCTAAGGCCGCTACCAGTGCCACGCTGACCGCCCCCTACAACGATCTAGAGGCAGTCAAGGCTCTGTTTGAGCAGCATCCCGACTCCATTGCGGGCGTGATCCTAGAGCCGGTGGTGGGCAATGCCGGCTTCATTCCGCCGCAGCCGGGCTTTTTGGAGGGTTTGCGGGAGCTGACGCAGAAGTATGGCGCCCTGCTGGTGTTTGACGAGGTGATGACCGGCTTTCGCATCAGCTACGGCGGTGTGCAGGCCAAGTTTGGTGTCATCCCCGATTTAACCACCCTGGGCAAGGTAATCGGCGGCGGCCTGCCGGTGGGGGCCTACGGCGGTCGGCGGGAGATTATGGAAATGGTGGCGCCGGCGGGGCCGATGTACCAGGCGGGCACCCTCTCCGGCAACCCCCTGGCCATGACGGCCGGGATCCACACCCTCGATATTTTGCGTCGCCCCGGTACCTATGAGTATCTGGAGCGGATTACCGAGAAGCTGGCCACGGGGCTGCTGCAGATTGCGCAAGAGACCGGGCACGAGATGTGTGGGGGCCATTTGCCCGGCATGTTCGGCTTCTTCTTCACGGCTGGCCCAGTGCGCAACTACGAGGAGGCCAAGCGCTCGGACTTGCAAAAGTTTGCCCGCTTCCACCGCGGCATGCTGGAGCGGGGGGTGTATCTGGCGCCCTCGCAATTCGAGGCCGGCTTCACTTCCTTGGCCCACACCGAAGCCGATGTGGAGAGAACCCTCGAGGCGGCGCGAGAGGTGCTGCGCACGCTCTAGGGTTTCTTCTCCCCTCTCCCCTTGGGAGAGGGGTTGGGGGTGAGGGTGATCTGCACTGGGATCATGGCCGAGCACATCCACCGCAACTGGCGCATCACCACCCAAACCACCGACAAGGGGTTCATTTTTTGCTGTCAGCGGCTACGTCAGGATGGCTCGGTGGAGTTTGCCGCCCCAGCCTACGGCTACTTCCACAATGAGGCCGAGGCAATTTTGGCCGGCATGGTCTGGATCGACCGGCAGCAACTGCCGGATCACCTGGATGGCCTGCTCTTCGACAACGAGGAGCCAGAAAGTTAGCTCAGGGCTTTTTCCCCCACCAACTGTTCCCAGCCCAAGCCTTTGAGGGCGGCGTTGCGCCGCAGTGGGCGGGTGACCAGCTCCAGCAGCGCCTGGGTGTTGCCGAAGCCGTGGATCTGGGCAAAGGTAAACTCCACCGACCACTTGGTGGTGACGCCGCGGGCTTCGAGGGGGTTGGCATGGGCCATGCCCGTGATTACCAGATCCGGCTGCAGGGCTTTGATGCGCTGCAGTTGGTTGTAGTTATCCGGCTTCTCGACAATGGTGGGCTTGGGCACCCCCATCTCCTCGCAGGTGCGCTCCAGGAGGGCCAGCTCGGCGGCCTGGTAGCGCTTGTCGAGGTAAGGGATCCCGATTTCCTGCACCGTCATACCGCAGCGCACCAGGAAGCGGGCCAGGGAGATCTCCAGCAGGTTATCCCCCATGAAGAAGACGCTCTTGCCCCGCAGCAGGCCCAGGTACTCCTGAACCTGGGGGTGACGCCACACTTCCCCTTCCCGCTCTGCCAGGCCTTGAGTCGGGATCGCCAGCTCGCCGGCGATGGCCTCGATCCAGGCGCGGGTGCCATCCGGCCCGATGGGAAAAGGAGCGGTGATGAGCTTGGCCTTTTTGCGGCGCACCAGCGTGGTGGCGGTGCGGCTGAGGAAAGGATTTACCCCCACCACATAGGTGCCCGGCTCGATGGCCGGCAGCTCCTCGTAGCGCTTGGCCGGCAGCCAGCCGGAGACGCGGATCCCGTACTTTTTCAGCTCCAGGGTGAGTTGGGTTACCACCGGATCCGGCACGGAGCCGAAGATCACCAAGGGGGGATGTTTGGGGAAGCCTTCTTCCTCTTTCTTTTTGCCGGGGCGCAGCCCGTAGAAAAGAGCCTGCAGGCCACCCCGCGTCTCCCGCTCTTCTTCCTGCACCTGCTCCGGGCAGCGCTGGGCCATAGAGGCCAAAACCGTGTCTTCCCCCTGGGTAAAGGCGTAGTCGAGGCCATTGGCCCGCGCCACCACAATCGGGATCCCGATCTCCCCTTCCAGCTTCTGGGCTAGGCCCTCTAGATCCATCTTGATGATCTCGGTGGTGCAGGTGCCGATCCAGACGATGACGCTGGGATTGCGATCCCGCTGGATTT
This sequence comes from Synechococcus sp. OH20, assembly GCF_047502685.1. Lineage (NCBI taxonomy): Bacteria > Bacillati > Cyanobacteriota > Cyanophyceae > Synechococcales > Synechococcaceae > Synechococcus > Synechococcus sp. OH20. The sequence goes on from NZ_JANSIQ010000048.1 coordinate 9,751, forward strand.
GCAGGCACAGCCGCTTCAGCTCCTCGTAGTCGTTGAGCTTGGCGCTGATGTCCCCCTCTTCCAGCTCGGCCATGGCATAGCGCGGCTCGGCAAAGATCATCACCCCCATGGCATTTTGCAAAAAGTAGCCACAGGTTTTGGTGCCGATCACCAAAAAGAAGCTGTCTTCGATTTTGGGGTAGAGCCAAGCCACGCAACTAATCGGGCAGAAGGTGTGGTAGTTGCCGGTCTCGCATTGAAAGTGGAGGGTATTGGAAGCATCCACAGCAGCAGTCATCGTCGGCTCCTAGAAAAGGGTTTGTCAAGCTAGGGGGCGACCAATTGGGGCACGCCCACCAATTTCTCGCTCAGATCCCAGAGCAGCTTGGCCTTGGCCGCATCCCCCGCCTCGTCCGAGACTTCTTGGTTAAAGGGCTTGGCATTTTTCCGTTGCCGGTTGCCCCAGCTCCAGTAGAATCCCGACTGGCGAAACTCCGGATCCGCCACCACCTGGGCCACCCGCTCGCCGGCCAGCTCTTGGGAGACGTAGCCGCCGGTGATGTTTTTCTGAAACCAGGGGAACAGCTTTTGGAAGAGGGGATAGTGATGGCGGAAGAGGGCCGTTTCCGCCACACAGCCCGGGTAGAGGGAGAGAAACGTGATGCCGGTGCTCTCGTGGAAGCGGCGGTGCAGCTCCCGCATGGTGAGGATGTTGCAAACTTTGCTGTCTTTGTAGGCTTTGACGGGATCGAACTTGCCGCCATCGGCCATGCTGATCGGTTCCTTGAAGCCCTGGGCAAAGCCCCGCAGATCCCCCAGGTGAGGTTGGGGTGGGATCTTGCCCCCCAGCTCCTTGGGGTTGTGGGTAACCGTGCCCAGGATCACCAGCCGCCGATCCGGATAGGTGGAGCGCTTCAGATCCTCCAGCATCAGGTGGCAGAGCAGGAAGTGCCCCAGATGGTTGGTGGCCATGGTCAGCTCATAGCCCTCCGGGCTGCGCAAGGGCTGCTTAAGCAAGGGCATGTAGATGGCGGCGTTGCACACCAGGGCATCCAGAGAGCGGCCCGACTGGCGAAATTGTTCGACAAATTGCCGCACACTGGCCAAGCTGGCCAGATCGATCGGCATCAGGGTGTAGCTGGGGATCCCCACCTGCTGAGCCATCCGCTGGCCTTTGTCCAGATCCCGACAGGCCATCACCACGTGCCAGCCCTGCTTGGCCAAAGCCAAAGCCGCGTACAGGCCAACGCCCGAAGAGGCTCCAGTAATCACCACGGTGGGTTGCACTTGTGCTTGCATATCCAACTCCTCTGCCATGTCCTCAAGATGGATCTCCTGCACAATCCATCTTGGGGCGGAAAGCGGGCCAGACAACGAATTGATAAGGTTTGCGACGGTTTTCCGAAACAATTGCTTCACTTTTAGACACACCGGCAAGCTGGCAGGTTTGGGATCCCTTACACCAGCGCCGGCTCCCGTGCCGGGGCGTTGTAAAAGTCCGACAGCAGGGCAAACAGCTCCCGATCCTCAGCAGGCCGGGGCACGATCCCTTCCGGGCGGGCCAGCAGCTCGTCGGCGATGTTCAGGTAGTACTGGCAGACGGGCTCCAGGCTGGGATCCGTCTCTGCCATCTCGAAGAGGGTTTTGCCCTTGACCCGCGAAATGCGAATGTCCTCGACCAGTGGCAGCACCTCGAGTACGGGCATGGGCACTGCCGAGACGTATTGGTCGATGAGATCCCGCTTGCTGGTGCGGTTGCCGATTAGGCCGGCCAGGCGCAGCTTGCGGGTTTTGGCTTTTTCTCGCACCGAGGCGGCAATGCGATTGGCGGCAAACAGGGCGTCAAAGCCGTTGTCAGTAACGATCACACAGTAGTCGGCGTAGTTGAGGGGGGCAGCAAAGCCGCCGCACACCACGTCCCCCAGCACGTCGAAGAGGATGACGTCGTACTCGTCAAAGGCGTTCAGCTCCTTCAGGAGTTTGACGGTTTCTCCCACCACATAGCCGCCACAGCCGGCCCCTGCCGGCGGCCCTCCCGCCTCGACGCAATCTACGCCGCCGTAGCCGCGGTAGATCACATCCTCGGGGTAGATGTCTTCGTAGTGGTAGCCCTTGGCTTCCAGGGTATCGATGATGGTGGGGATGAGAAAACCAGTCAGGGTGAAGGTGCTGTCGTGCTTGGGGTCACAGCCAATTTGCAACACCTTCTTGCCCCGCCGAGCCAAGGCCACCGAGAGGTTGCAACTGGTGGTGGACTTGCCGATCCCACCCTTCCCGTAAACTGCCAACTTCACAGCACGTTCCTCCACAAGCCTGACAAGGGCCATTATCGGCAGCTAACCCACTCCCTGAGAAGTGTTGAGAAGAATTAAGGCAAGCCTAAAACAAGTTAAAGCAATTTCTTAAATCGCCAGACGGACAAATCCTCGCCCAAAAGATTCTTCGAGCCGATTTTTGGCTTTTTTCCAGCTTTTGTTTTTTGTTTTTTCGTAAAATAAGATCAAAAGCAAATCATTCATCTCTCCCTGGCTTTGACAAGCGCTGCTCCCGTCAACTCGCTGGAGACTGCCGGCGGGATCCCTTTTCCCGCTTTGAGGGAGAGTCTCAAGAATGGTCTCAATGGCCAGAGGAGACGCGGAATCCCCAACTTCAAAAGGGATCTCAGGGATCGAAGGCAAAGGCAATCTGCACGGCCCCTGTAGAATCCACCTCAACCCTGCGCAGGAATTCCCGCAGGTAGGCGCGGCGCTCGCTCTCGCTGAGGTCTTGCCAGAAGGGCAGGATGGAGAGAGTTTGGGCGATCTGGAGGAAGTTGGCAGGAGGGAGCTGTTCCAGCTTTTGGGCCAAACGGGCCGTTTCCGCCCGCAGTTGGTAGCAGCGCTGGGCCAGGGAGGGCTCATCCATCAGTCCAGATTGCTGCAGCTCCTCCAGTTGCCGCAGCCGCTCGCTGTTGGCCTGGATCTGGGCTTGGAGCTGTTGGCGGGTTTGGTCCAGGGCCTGCCGATCCAGGTTTTGGGCACGGTGGGGGAGCTGCTCGCAGACCTGGCGGATCACCTCCTGCAGGACTTGGGCGTAGTGGAGGCTGTAGCGACAGGTTTGGCAACGCAGGTAGAGGTAGGAGGAGCCGTTCCTCTTGGCCTTGCCGGGGGTGGTTTGCACGATGCGCAGAAGGCTGCCACAGGTACGGCAATGGACTAGGCCGGCCAGGGCGCGGGGGGCGCTGGCGCTGCGGCGTGGGATCCTTTGGTTGCGTTTGAGCCAGCGATCGATCTGGGCCGCTTCCGTGCGGCTGAGGAGGGCGGGGTGGGTATCGCGCAGAACGGTGCCGTCGGCATAGGCCAGATCCCCGCGATAGACCGGGTTGAGCAGCCAGTTGCGCCCCGTGGCCACCGAAATGCGCTTGTGGTGTTTTTCTTCCAAAAAGCGCACCGCTTGGCGCAGGGATCCGTAGAGAAGAAAGTGCTGGAAAAAATCCTGAACAACAGGGGCCTGGCGGCGCTCCAGCACATAGCGCTCCCCCTCGCGGCGATAGCCAAAGGGAGCCGGGCCGGGGGGAGGTTTGCCCGCCAGACGGTTGCGGGCTTGGCTGTGGCAGAGGCGGCGGCTTTGCAATTGATGGGGGATCTCGGCCAGCAGCGGGATCCAGTCGGCAGCCTCGCTGGGGGTGTGCAAGCCGGATTGGGTCGCCAGGCTCAGTTGGATCCCCGCCTGTTGGATCTGCAACAGCCGTTGGTGGACTTCCTCCGCCCGCTCCCCCAGATCCGCCAGGCGCAGCAGCAGCACCTGCTGCACCGATCCGGCGGCGATGTCCTGCAACAGCTCCTCCAGATAAGTTCGGGATCCCCAATCGTGCAGGATGGGATCGGCTCCTTGTGCCTTCAGCCAGGCCAACTCCTGCTCCGGCAAGGGGGCGTGGGCAGGTGTGTAGAGGTAGCCGTAAACGCTCATGGACAAGCAACCAAGCTGTGGTCACCGCTGCCGCGCCCGAGCGGAATCGAGCACCTGGCGAATGCTGCCCTGGGCCTGCTGCAATTGCCGACGGGCCTCCTGAACAGAGCACCCCATCAAGGTCACAAGGATCGCCGTTTTGACTTCTCCATCACAAGTCTGCAGCACTTGGGCAGCCGTGGTGGGATCCAGATCGCAAGCCAGGGCTACAATTCGCTCCGCCCGCTGTTTGAGCTTGGCGTTGCCGGCCTGCAGATCTACCATTAGGTTGCCATAGGTCTTGCCCAGGCGGATCATCACTCCGGTGGAGAGGGTGTTCAACACCAGCTTTTGGGCTGTGCCGGCTTTCATGCGGGTGGATCCGAGGATCACCTCCGGCCCCACCAAAGGGGCGATGGCAATCTCCACCTGCTCGGTCAGGGGGGAAGGACGGTTGCAGGCCAGGCCAATCGTGAGCGCCCCAATGCTTCTGGCGGCTTGGATCCCACCCAGCACATAGGGGGTACGACCGCTGGCGGCAATTCCCACAACACTATCTTGAGCTTGGAGATGGAGACTCTCCAGAGCGCGGGCAGCGGCTTCGGCGTCGTCCTCTGCGCCCTCTACCGCCTGGGTCAGAGCCCTTTCCCCCCCGGCGATCAAAGCCACCACCTGTGTGGGGGCAGTGCCGAAGGTGGGCGGGCATTCAGCCGCATCCAATACTCCCAGGCGCCCCGAAGTTCCCGCCCCAATATAGATCAGCCGCCCGCCACGCCCCATCCGCTCGGCAATGGCATCGATGGCTTGGGCGATCGGCTCTGCTTGGTCAGCCACCGCTGCCGGCACCCGCCGATCTTCGGCGTTGATCCGTCTCACCAGTTCCAAGGTGCTGAGGCGGTCAATCTCGGCTGTGGCCAGGTTGGGGCTTTCGGTCAGGGATCCCGGATCCCAGGAGAAATAGGAGGAGGGCATAGCAGCGGCTGTTCAGGTGAGAGGGATCTGTCTTCGCCGGTTCTGGGTTTTGTCCTCTTGGATTCTATCGGTGGCGAGGCGCGGGGTTGAGCCTCTTTCCCTCAGCTCAATGCTAGAGTGAACCCAGCCGAGAAACTGCACGTTCCCGGATCCCTATGCCAAAAGTGCCTGTGCTGAAGCCGGATCAGGCTTACACCTTCAGCAGCTATTTTGATCTTCCCTTTGAACCGGAAGATGTGTTGGCCGAGTTTGGCTATACCTTTACACGACGAAAGATTACCTGGCCAACTCTGGAACGACTGCCCAATGGCGCAGACTTGAGACTCAGCCTAGAGCAGCTTTTACCCTACATTAGCTTAAAAAGTGAAGCAGCTCGTCGAGAAATCCTGATTGCCCCACTTTTACTGAAGGTGGTACAGTATACCCAAGCGCAAATGCGGATCGAATATGCAATTCAAGTCAGCGAGAAGCTTAAAGGTACCCTGGACTACTATCTCTATACAGACCGCTCTTTGCTGGTTGTCGAGGCCGAAAAAGCCGACCTTACTCAAGGCTTAACCCAATTATCTGTAGAGATGATTGCCCTGGATCAGTGGCTCGGCGACGGCCAAGCTGTCCTTACGGGAGCCATCACCTCTGGGGAGCTGTGGCAATTCGCCCTGCTGGATAGACCAAACAAAGGTATCTACCTGGATCCCTATACTTACCCCTATCCCGACGAAGTAGACCGGATCTTATCGATCTGTATAGCTGCGCTGAAATCTGCGGATTTGGAGCGCAGTATTCCCTAGATTTAGATTCGACTTGAAACTTTCGGCTCAGGATCATCAGAAAATTAAACTTATGTCAGCGTTTCAACTGGTTTCTCCTTATCAACCCATGGGGGATCAACCCAAGGCGATTGCCGGCTTGGTGAAGTCAATTTCAGAGGGCCATCGCTTTCAAACCCTGCTGGGGGCCACCGGAACCGGTAAAACGTTTACCGTTGCCCACACCATCCAGCAGGTCGGCAGGCCCACCTTGGTGATGGCCCATAACAAAACGCTGGCGGCGCAACTGTGCAACGAGCTCAGGGAGCTTTTTCCTTACAACGCCGTCGAATATTTTATTAGCTATTATGACTATTATCAACCGGAAGCCTATGTGCCCAGCACCGATACTTACATCGCCAAATCTTCTTCCATCAACGATGAGATCGACATGTTGCGGCACTCCGCCACCCGCTCTTTATTTGAACGGCGAGATGTTATTGTCGTCGCTTCTGTAAGCTGCATCTACGGCTTGGGCATGCCGGAGGAATACCTGAAGGCCTCCATCCCTCTCAAAGTCGGCCAGGAGATCAACCAACGGGAGATCTTGCGGGAGCTGGCCGGCATCCAGTACGAGCGCAACGATTTGGAGCTGGGGCGGGGGCGGTTTCGCGTCAAAGGCGATGTGCTGGAAATTGTGCCGGCGTATGAAGATCGGGTGATCCGCATTGAATTTTTTGGCGATGAGATCGAGGCCATTCGCCTGATTGATCCGGTTACAGGTGAGATTTTGACCAGCCTCAGCGCCCTCAGAGTTTACCCGGCTCGCCACTTTGTGACACCAGAAGAACAGTTGGAGCGGGCAATCCTCGACATTGAGCAGGAGCTGGAGAAGCAACTGGCCCTTTTCCGCAAAGAGGGCAAGCTATTGGAAGCCCAACGGCTAGAACAGCGCACCCGCTACGACCTGGAGATGCTGCGGGAGGTGGGCTATTGCAACGGCATCGAAAACTACTCCCGGCATTTGACGGGGCGTAAGGAAGGGGAGCCGCCTGCTTGCTTGGTGGATTATTTCAAGGCCAACGATTGGCTCTTGGTGGTGGACGAATCCCACGTCACGGTGCCGCAGATCCGTGGCATGTACAACGGCGACCGTGCCCGCAAACAGGTGCTGGTGGATCACGGCTTTCGCCTGCCCAGTGCCCTCGACAATCGTCCCCTCAAAGCCGAGGAGTTTTGGGCCAAAGTCCACCAGTGCATCTTCGTTTCCGCCACGCCCGGCAACTGGGAACTGGAGCAGAGCGGAGCCCAATTTCAAACCCTGGTGGAAGATGGCAAGGCCATAAAGTTTTATCTGCCGGGCAGCGGTCGGGTTGTGGAGCAAGTCATCCGGCCCACGGGGGTGGTGGATCCTGAAGTGCATGTGCGCCCCACGGCTGGGCAAGTGGACGATTTGCTGGCAGAAATTTATCTGCGATTGGAGCGCTCCCAGCGGGGGCCTGCCGAACGGGTGATCGTGACCACTCTCACCAAACGCATGGCCGAAGATCTCACCGAATACCTTCAGGAACGCGGGATCCGGGTTCGCTATTTGCATTCCGAGATTAGCTCAATTGAGCGAATTGAAATTTTGCAAGATTTTCGCGAAGGAGCCTTTGACGTACTGGTGGGGGTTAATCTGTTGCGGGAAGGGTTAGACTTGCCGGAAGTCTCCTTGGTGGCCATTTTGGATGCGGATAAAGAGGGATTTTTGCGGGCGGAGCGATCCCTGATTCAGATGATCGGGCGAGCAGCGCGCAATGTCCGTGGCACGGTGGTGATGTACGCCGATACCCTGACCGGCAGCATGGCCCGGGCCATCGCCGAAACCCAGCGCCGCCGCGAAATTCAACTGCAATACAACCGCCAACACAACATCACCCCTAAGCCCATTGTCAAGAAAAACAGCAACGCCATCTTGTCTTTTTTGGCTATCTCCCGCAAACTCAGCGACCAAGATCTGGAAAAGGCCTTTCAAGCTACAGACGAGATCCCTCTGTCGGAGATCCCGGAGCTGATCGGCCAACTGGAACTCAAGATGAAAGCAGCCGCCAAAAACCTGGAATTTGAAGAAGCTGCGCAACTGCGAGACCAAATTAAAAAGCTGCGCCAACGCCTTTTGGGCCACCATCAGAGCACTTAAAGTCCTCACTTGGGTTGGCCAAAATCGGGATTTGCTTGTGCCACCATAGGCTTACAGCAGCATCCTAGGGATCCCCGAGACAATGGGCGTTCGTGTCCAACGAGCCATTCGAGACTCTGTCCTGCTGAAGGGAGCGGCCCTGGCGATGGGGCTGATAGCTGGGATCGGCCTCTGGCTCCTGCCTGCTCCGGTCTCCAAGGCTGCTGGGATCCCGGTGGCTCAGGCCCTTGAATTTCGGGATCCCGGCTTTTCCCAGACCGGCCCCACCCCTGCCGAAGTGCCAACTCCTGAGGGATCCCCCTCCCCGACCCCTAGCCCAACTGGGATCCCCTTTACCGGCCAAGAGGGCACAGAAGTCTTGGTGGGGAACATCCCGGTGTTTCGCCTGCAGACGGCAGAGTACCCCAGCGATGTGCGGGCCGACAACGTGCGGGCGATCATTGAGCGCTTTCTGGCGGAGGGCCAGTTGCCGCAGCCGGAGGTGCAGGTGGACCAGGATGCCAACGGGCAATACATCTTACGTCTGGGAGAAAGGGGCCGCTTTGAGGCCACCCAGCGGTATCTGTTTACCGTCACCTATGCCGATGCCGCCGCCGAGCGCAGGGTGCCGCTGGGCCAGGTGGGCCTCAACGACGTGCGCCTGGTGGCCAACACTTGGGCGCGACGGCTGGAACAAGCCATTGCCGAGTACCGGCAGGATCGGCTGGATCTGCAGCGGGCGCAGGATCCGCGCGTGCTGGCTCTCACCATCCTGGCCGGTCTGGCCACATTGGCGCTGGGGTTCTTTCTCTGGCGGCTGTTCGACCGCAGCCTAGTTCGCCTGCAGAGGTGGCTGGAGCTCCAGGCCGGCCCGGCCTGGGGAACCTGGATCGACATTGGGGGAGTGCTCCTGCGAGGCGTGGGGGCAATTCTCATTGCCGGCATCTCGCTGGATCGCGGCATCAGCTTCATACCCGCCCTGCGACCGTTTCAGCGCGCTTTTTACCTGGGCTTGGGGCGGGTGGTGGCCACGGCGTTGGGCGTCCTCACCCAACCGCTGCCCAATTCCAGCGTCTCCATTGCCAGCTTACTGGTCTTCTTTGTGCTGGCCGTTTTGGTCTTCACCGTTGCCCACTACGTCAGCGTTGGCTTTAAGCAGCGGTTTCTGAGCCGGCTGGGACTGGATCTGGGCACCCAGGAGTCTACAACGGCCATCTTCAAGTACATCCTCACCCTGTTCGGGATCCTCTTGGTCTTGCCCTTCAGCGGCCTGAATCTGGGATCCCTGGCGGTGATTGCCGGGGCGGTGGGTTTGGGGATCGGCTTTGGCCTGCAAAACCTCTCCAACAACTACATCAGCTACATCGCTATTTTGCTGGAGCGCCCCATCCAAATCGGGGATCTGGTGGAAGTGGACAACCTGCTCGGCACCGTGGAGCGCATCGGCCCGCGGGCCACCGTCCTGCGCACTTTGGATCGCATCTTTGTGATTGTGCCCAACTCCCGCTTCACCGAGTCAAAGGTGGTGAACTGGAGCTACCGGGATCCCCGCTGTCGCATTCACATTCCCGTCGGCGTAGCCTATGGCTCCGATACGGCCCTGGTTACCGAAGCTCTGCTCAGCGCTGCCAAAGAAAATGCTCGGGTGTTGAGCAGCCCTGCCCCCCAAGTCTGGCTCAAGTCTTTTGGCCCCTCTTCCCTCAACTTTGAGCTGCTGGTGTGGATCAACCGTCCCCAGGATCAATTTGTCTTGATCAGCGAGCTGAACTTCGCCATCGAGGCCGAGTTTCGGCGGCGTGGGATCCGCATTCCTTTCCCGCAGCAAGATATTCACATTCGCAGCCTGGAGGGACTTGTCAGCCTCAATGGCGGCTCCCGTTCCCTGCCCGATGCCGCTTCCATCCAGTCCGCCCTCAGCGAAGCGGCAAAATCGCTGGAAGACCAAAACGGCGTTTCCTGAGCTATCCCTATCGACACCATGCTGCGACGGTTAGATGAGGCACTGGGTAGCTTTGGCAGCCATCCGTGTTGGGCTGAACTGAAGCAAATGCAGCTCCTAAGGCAGCTTTGGCCGGAAGTGGTGGGAGAGGCGGTAGCAGCGCAAACCCATCCCCTCAACGTGCGCCGCCAGGTGCTGCAGGTAGCCACCTCTACCCCGTCCTGGGCGCAAAACTTAACTCTGCAGCGCCAACTCATTCTCAGAAAACTCAACAGCCGCCTGCACCCCCCCCTCAGCGACATTCGCTTTAGCCCCGGCGCTTGGCACGAGGGATCCAACCCGGTCGCTCCCCACCCTGATGCGGAGTTGACCAGCAAGTTTTATGGCCCCCCCCGCCTCGCTGCCCAAGATGGACAACGCCCTGGATCTTGCCGCAACGCTCCCCCCAAACAGCCCATCTCGGATCCGAAAGTGGCTTTCGAGCGCTGGGCGAGAGTGGTCAAACAACGGCAGACCCAGCAAAACCTACTCCCTTGCCCCACCTGTGGCTGCCCTACCCCTGCCGCCGAACTGGAGCGTTGGTTTGTCTGCGGGTTTTGCCATCGTCAGTCCTTGCGCCTGCGCAGCTAACTCAGAGAACTCAAATTAGGGCTGTTTCCAACGGCAACGAAACGACTCGTTAGGCCGATCCCCAGCTCCCCTCTCCCTCTGGGAGAGGGGCCGGGGGTGAGGGCAACTCCCTCTGGGAGAGGGGCCGGGGGTGGTCGCGTGAGCGGCGCGGAGCGCTTGGGCACCTCTGGGAGAGGGGCCGGGGGTGAGGGCAGCGGCCCAGATTCTCCAACTAAGGCAACTGCGAACCCTCAATCGTTCATGGCATGGTAGGTGGCCACCGCCGACGGCGATACACGGTTCAAGTAGCGGAAGATCCAGTACTTGAAGAGCGTATCCAGAAAAACCGGAAAAGTGGCAATAAAGCCGTAGATGAAATTGCGGTTTTCGGGCAGGCCCAGGTGGGCAGCTAAGCTGCTCAGCAGCACCTCCCAACCGTGGGGTGAGTGATAACCCACAAAGACATCGGTAAAAAGAATAATAATGAAAGCCTTAGCACTGTCACTGAGGCCATAGATCAGGCGATCCAAAAAAGACTTAAGAACCTCAATTTCTTCGCGCCCGATAAAGATCAGCCAACCAAATACCGCCAGCGATAGCAAGTCGGCAAAGACGTTCTTCAGGCCTTCCAAATTCTTGCGACCGTATTTTTGCAGCAACTCCTCGGCCTTCCTGGACAGTTGGTCTTCTGATTCTAGGTTGGGCTCTGAAGATTGGTGGTGTAAAGCCTGCTCAAACTCTATTTTTTCCTTGAAAAACTCAAACTCGGAGAGAGCTTTCTCTTGAAATTCGTAGCTTAGGGCCACGAGGGTGGGTTCCTGCGGCTGCAGGCGATCCACCAACGGTCCGAACAGGAATTGTTTCGAGAAAATCTGGACAAGCAGCGGCAAAATGGCCAACAACAACAAAAACCGAACTGAGACCAGCGTGCGCGTGCGAGACTCACGGTACTCCTCGATCAGCTCCTCTTCTGCTTGCGAACTCAGCTCACGGCGGATCTGGTTGGCTGTGCGCAGAATAGAGCGGGGCAAGATGGCGGCTTTAGAGGCAGCCGGAGCAGCGCTGCTGTCGGCGTTGGTCTTAACAGGACTCGGCTTGGCAGGCTCTTCAGAAGCAGGGGGACGGGTTGAGATCAGTGGTTCAGGCTGGTGGGGAAGCTTGGGTGGGGCGGCAGGGCGCTTGTATCGCGAGGTCACCTGATCGATAAACTCCAGCTTTTCCAAAATCGAGGGATCCGGACTTTGCCGGCCATTTGCAGCATCTTGGTCCTTGTTCTCGGAAGAGCCGACCTCGGCAGCGGGATCTTTTTGAGCGCTTGGATCTTTGCCGGGATCTTTATCGGCAGAGAAGCGAGGGCCACTGCCATTTTGCGCGGGATCCGGCAGGCGAGAAAAGACGCTGCTGGCCCTGAACTCCGCTAAACTAAGATCGATCTGGCGCAATTCCTGGCGCAATTGGATCTGAAAGTAGCGGCTGGTGTTTTGGCCGTGGGTTCCGTTGCTGCCGATGGGCTCTCCCTGAAAGTAGCGGTCTTCGATGGCTTTAATGCGCAGGGCAGCATCATAAGCTCGATCAAGGGAACGTAGGGGAGTATTCGAGATCCAGTGCCCAATTCTGCTCAATATGGATTCCCCCATTGCTTCTTTCCTGCGGTGCTTCTTTGTGGGGCCGATCCACCCAGTTCATTGATAGCCAACTATTGTAACAATCTCCAGGGGGGCGGGGTGACCCACCTTCTGGAAACTTGAGGGCCATTGGCGTTGCCTCAGGATCCCTTGAAGCGCTTGAGGGCAAAAGCGCAGATCTGCAGCAGCCGCAGCCCATCCCGCACATGTTGGATGTTGGAGCGGCCATAGGTTCTGGGAAAATAGCGCACGGGGATGTCCAAGATCTTAAGGGTGCGCTTGGCCGCCCCTAGCAACAGGTCGAAATCCCCAAACGGGTCAAAATCTCCCCACTCTTGCCGCAGCTTGACAATCTGCCAATAGTCCTCCCGCCACAGGGCCTTGGTGCCGCAGAGGGAGTCTTTGATGCGGATGCCGAGAATGTGGGAGAGGAGAGCGGCAAAAAAACGATTGGCCCACTGGTTAAGGTGCGGCATCGCTTCTGGTTTCAGGGGATAGATTAGGCGGCAGCCGTTGGCAAAGTCGCACCGCCCGGAGGCCACCGCCCGGAAAAACTTGGGGAGGTCTTCCGCCTGGACGGTCAAGTCGGCGTCGAGAATGATCAGCACATCGCCACTGGCCGCGGCAAACCCCTTGCGCACCGCATCTCCCTTGCCCTTGCCCTCTTGCCGGAGGGCCCGGATGGTGCGGATCCCTTGGTATTCGGCCTGAACCCGCTGGATCTCGGCCCAAGTGTCGTCGCTGGAATGCCCCTCCACAAAAATGATCTCAGTTCGGGATCCCATCTCGGGCAACTGCTCCACACAGCGGCGGATGTTGCCCGCCTCGTTGCGGGCCGGGATCACCACCGTGCAAGAAGGTTGCTCCTCAGGGGGGGGATCCCAGGCGGGATCGGGCTGGAGGCGGGCAATCGTATATTCGGTCAGGCAGAGGGCGTTGATCCCAGGCAAGGGGGCAATGAAGTGGTTGATCAACGTCGAGAGCAATGGGATCCGCCGCGGCAGCAACAGCCGCTTGCCCTGCTGAATGACCTCGTACCCCGCCAGGTGCAGCAGATTGGCCACATCACCAGCCGAGAGCCAGTTGGCTGCCGGCAGAGGCATGCGCTGCTTGAGGACAGTCGCCAGGCCCAGCAGCGGCTCCCAGAGGGGGTTGTGGTGGGAGAGGATCAGCCGGGTACGCGGCGTACAAAAACGGCGCAACTGCTGGAGAACCTGCTGAATATCGGCTAGGTAGCCCAGGGTATTGACGAGCAAAATAACATCAAAAGGCCCCGCCAAGACCGGATCCCTTTCGTCTAGCCGGTGGGCATCCTGCACCCGGAAGTGGAGATGGGGAAACTGAAACTGAGCTTGGGCAACGATCTCCGCGTCCCAGTCGATCCCCACGCCAAAACCGGGCTGCAAAGCATTGAGCAGGGATCCGGTGCCGGAGCCGATTTCGAGAATGCGCAGTCCTGGAGGAACGAAGAAGCGGTGCAGCCGCTCTAGATCCTCGTGGTAGTAGCGGTTTTTTTGCCGCCAGTAGTGCAGAGGGTGGGTCAACGCTCCCAGGATGTCGCCAGATCAGCTTTTGATCATAAGGGGTTGTGAGCGATCCGCAGACAAGCCCTGGCAAGCAGGAGACTCAGCGACGACGCACCCTATCTCTTTGGCTGACGAAGACGATGGCGCCGAAGAGAAGCCCCAGCACCACTGCGCCGTACACCAAGCTCCAGAGAAAGTTAGCAAGTGAGGGAGTCATAAAAAGAGTTTCCTCCTCGTGCGACTATCAACTACCCAACTATTTCCCGATTATACTGGTCTTTGTCGCTCAACCCAGAGACAGACCCATTGCCAACTATTTGGCCTGGTACTCTAGGGGCACCTCCTCTAGGGTTTGGCTGGTGCCGGCAAAGGGGTTATCTGGGGTTAAAAAGAGCATACAGTGGCATTCTTTTCGCTCCCGCATGGGTACACAGGGGCAGTTCCAATAGCCGGCTTTCGCTTCTGCCTCTTTGTCTTCGTAAAAGCGACAGGGACATAGCGGGGCGCCCAATTGCTCTTTGTGTAGAGCCAAGCCCTCGATCACCGCGGTCGTAATCGAAGGATCGGAGCAGAAAAAAGTGTCAGTGCGTTTGGCGTAGGTTTCTGCGAAGTGCCGCATCACCTCAAAGCTTTTCTGCGAGGACTTGTTATAACCACGACTTTCCATGACGATTCTCGGAAGGGAACTGACCGGCTGTTGCTAACAATGAGGCTCACAGCTTCTTCCGGCGACACTTTCTGAAGTCAATACAGATGTGCGCATACCGGGATCTGATCCTGCAGACCGCCCACAAAGTCGGACAAAGCTGTATCTCGCTCTTCGTTGTACTGCAAACTCTCAGATAAGCCAAAGAATGATAGCCTTGCTGTTACACAAGGCAACATTTAGACTGGGCAAGAGCCCCCCTTGAAGTACTCTCCAGGATAACACTTGCCGGGATCCTTGCCCCTCAGGGCACCACCAGCACCGGGCAAGGGGCGAGGTCGATCACCCGGTGGCTGACGGAGTTGTTCCGCCCCTCCGCAGACAAGCTGAGGCCACGGGATCCCATCACAATCAGGCTGATCTCCAGCTCGTCTGCCACATCGCAGATCACAAAGGGCACTTTTCCCTCGCGATACTCGCTCTTGACGCTGCTGATGCCAATTTGCTGTAGGCCCAGCTCCGTCTGTTTGAGCAGGTTCTGGATGTTCTGCCGGGCTTGTTCTGCCCGCTCCGCGTCCAGCTCCGCAGCATCCAGAACCGAGAGCAGGTACACCTGACTTTTGTAGCGCTGCGCTATGTCTGCCACTAAGGGCAAGGCGTGGCTGGTCTCACGCGAGTTGTCGATGGGAAAGAGCAGTTTGTCGAACATAGTCGCGGATCCCACAGTCAAGCCCATTCCCTATCCAAGTCGGGGGGCCGGCCTCATTCTATCAATTTTACCGGCAGCTCAATGGCCTCCTTCCACCCCTGCCCGTTTTTCTGTTGTGAGGGGCTCGACCTGGGCGGCAAACGGAGCTCCTCCAGTGTTTGAATGAGCGGCCATGTCCATCATCCCGCGAAGATCCAGCCGCCTTAGGCCATGCTGGGCTGAAGTTTGCGCAGTTCCTGCCAAAAATCCATGATTTTCAGATTGACCAAACTTGGAAAAGAATAATGAAAAAAGTGTCGCCCTCCAGGGCAAAGCCACATTTGATCCCCCGGCTTTAAGTGGTTTTTCCACTTCTCGAGCGCAGCAGGATCCACAATGGGGTCATCCTTGCTGGCGCAAACCAACATCGGCACCGAAACTTTCCGAGCTGGAATCGCTATCACCTGAAATAGGGAGTGAGGTATGGGGGAAGTATCTAAGTCTTTAGCCAGAGCATAGGAGAGTGATCGCGCTCGCCACTGTTCTGAAGTGGGCAGAAGGCTCTGGGCTATACGCACCAGGAGCTGTTCTCGGCTACAGAAAAACATTTTTCGTTGCAGGTAGAAATGGGCGTGCCAGGTAGCGGCAGGCTGATCGGACACTGCCAGCAGGGTCAGAGACCGTACCCGTTGGGGATAGTGGCACGCGAAAAGATAGGCGACCACCCCGCTCAAGCCATGGCCGATGAGGTGCACCGGTCGATCCCAAGCCTTCAGGTATTCGTATAGTAGCGTCACGACTGTCTCTAAACTACAGGGCTCATCCTGGGTTTGGTGATACTCCCAGTAGGCCACACGGAAACATTTTCCCAGGGATCCCAGCAAAGGCCGGTCGAAAAGCTTGAGACTGGGAGAAACACCCAAATAAAGTGCCTCAAAAGAGAGCGCGGAAGCGGAACCTAAACTCATTTTGGCCGTCCCATTTCGACTGTCGAAAGATTGAAGCCGGTGGCTGACAAAAGCTTCACAAACAAGAGTTCTAGAAATCGGCAGAACTATCCAAACGGGGCAGATCGGGACAGAGAGGAGGGGATGAGGATCTCCCCTCCCCTGCTTTGAGAAGCCTCAACCCTGCTTTACAGCCCCGGCAAAATCTGGGCTACCACATCGCCGCTGCTCAAGAGCATGTAGGCAAACAGGGCAC
This sequence comes from Synechococcus sp. OH20, assembly GCF_047502685.1. Classification (NCBI taxonomy): domain Bacteria; kingdom Bacillati; phylum Cyanobacteriota; class Cyanophyceae; order Synechococcales; family Synechococcaceae; genus Synechococcus; species Synechococcus sp. OH20. The sequence continues at coordinate 25,775 of NZ_JANSIQ010000048.1, forward strand.
CGCCAACACCGCCCACCAGAAACCCTCCGGCCAACTGGCTCCAACCGGCGCGGGTGCGCAAGTTTTCGGGCAAGTCCTCCGAGCTTGCCGGCAGGCGCACCGGCTGAGGGGATCCCTGCGATTCCGCCATCAGTTGCACCCCTGGCGTCGGATAGGCCACCTCGCCGTAGGGGGTATTGAGCACCGCTACCAGCCGCGAGCGCGGAAAGGACACCCGTCCGTAAACGGAGAGACAAACCGTCAGGATCAGCACCAGGCCGATGGTCGCCAGCGTCCCTGCTGTCAGGGCCTGCTCCGAATCCCGCAGCGGACTTAGCTTGTAAAACGGCCCCACCAGAAAGTACCCATGGGCCATGCCAATCTCCAAGCCACGCAGAAAGGGCGACAAGCCCTCCCGGTAGATGGGCAGGTTTTGCAGCAGCAGCAGGGTGAGATCCCCCTGGTTTACCGGCGTCTCCAAGTTGCCCACCTGCGGATCTGTGGCTTGCACCCAGCCCCCGCGCTGGAAGTCAAAGCCGTTGGCTGCCGCCCGCGCCCGGATGGCATGCCAGATGTGCCCTGCCAAAAACAGGATCCCCAAGACAAAGTGGGCTGTGGCCAACCAGGTGCGGCTGCTCACCACACCCATCTCGTCGGCAGCCAGCCCCAGCGGCCCGTAGAAAGCCACCGGATAGGCAATCTCGTTGACGCTGACAAAATAGGCCGCCAAGATGCCCATGTAGGCCAGGGCCCCCAGGCTGTAGGAGAGGTAGGCTTCGCCCGAGTAGATCAGGATCTGCTTGGCCCAGGCAAAGGGCCGTGTGGCTATGTGCCACCATCCCCCCAAGACGCAAAGCAGGCCAACGTAGATGTGCCCTCCCACCAGATCTTCTAGGTTATCCACAGCAGCCATGCCCTGCTGGCCCATCAGCGGCGTCAGGTAGGCGAAGATCCGCAGCGGATTGAGGGTGGGATCCGTTACCACCCGCACGCGGCCCAGGTGAGCATCGTACAGCCCTCCCCAGAAGAGCGCTTTGGCCACCAGCAACCAAGCCCCCAGCCCCAACAGCAGCAGGTGGATCCCCAGGATGGTGGTCATCTTGTCGTCGTCTTCCCAGTCGTAGCCGAAAAACTGGGCCAAGGTTTCTCCTTTGGGCAGCACCTCCGGCCCCAAAAGGGCATGGAAGATCCCTCCTGCCCCCAGCACCGCCGAGGCAATCAGGTGCAGAACGCCCACCACAAAAAAGGGATAGGGATCCGTGGCCACCCCCTCTGCATTGACGCCGATACCCAACGTGGCCAAATGGGGCAGCAAGATCAGCCCTTGGCTGCCCATGGGCTGAGCCGGATCCCAGTGGGCCACTTCAAACAGGGTCATGCCGCCGGCCCACAGCATGATCAACCCCGCATGGGCCACGTGGGCCCCCAGCAGCTTTCCGGACAGATTCACCAAGCGAGCATTGCCTGCCAACCAACTGACCTGAGGGGATCCCTCGGCAGAGGTAGGTGATGAAGATAGAACTGCGCCAGTCATGACAAACTCCCACAGTATCCACAACAAGTTAAGAAGCCGGGTTTGAGATTACAGATTGAAGAGTGTTTTGAGTTTGGCCGTCCACTCTTTAATTCGTTTTTCCGTCAGCTCCGGCTGATTGTCTTCATCCAGGGCAAGGCCGACAAACTCGCCGTTAACCACTCCCTTGGACTCATTGAACTCGTAGCCCTCTGTGGGCCAGGAGCCGACATTTTTGCCGCCACGCTCGGCGATTTTTTGGGCCAGGATCCCCATGGCATCTTGAAAGTTGTCGGGATAGCCTAACTGATCCCCAACTCCAAAGTAGGCCACCGTCTTACCGGAAAAATCGATTTCATCCAAATTGGGGAAAAACCCATCCCAATCGGCCTGCAGCTCCCCAATGTTCCAGGTTGGACAGCCGATAATTAAGTAGTCGTACTTCTCAAAGTCCTCAATACTGGCTTCGGCAATGTCGATCAAATCCACATTGTCTTCGCCCAGCTCTTTTTGAATCATCTCAGCGGCTCTTTCGGTATTTCCGGTTTGAGTGCCGAAAAATAGACCTATTTTTGCCATTGCTCCTACCTCGAAACTGCAAGTGCAAAGCCCAAAATTAGATGGCCAGATTGTCGTTAGACCTGCTGCGCAGCAAGCTCTACTCTGCCAGTACGGAAATTGAATCCTCGTGCTTTTAGGGCATGGAAAAGGTGACCCTGAAGGAAGAAAAAGGCCAGCCAAAAGTGGGCATTGGCCAGCCAAACCCTAGATGTGAGAGCCCCCCCTTGCTCAAAAAAGGGATAGCGATCCAAGCCCACCCGCAGCAGCGGCCCATAGAAAACTTCGGGATAGACGACGGGATTGACGGCAACCCAATAGGCGGCAATAAACCCCATCAAGGCCAAAGCTCCCAAGCTGTAGGAAAGATAAGCTTCCCCAGACCAGACAAAAATCCGTTCTGCCCAGGCAAAAGGCTTGGTCACGATATGCCAAATCCCACCTGCCACCAGGAGCAGGCCCAGCCAGAGGTGGCCGCCCACCACGTCTTCCAAAGTGTCCACCCCGGCTATCCAATGGCGACCTTCCGTGCCCAGCAGGTGGCCAAAGGGGTTCCAGTTGGGAGCCACTAGGCGCACTTCTCCCGCCACCGGGTCGAACAACCCGCCAAACACCATTGCCTTGAGCACCAAAAGCCAGGCTCCCAGGCCCAGCAGCACTAGGTGGATCCCTAGGATGGTGGTCATTTTGTCTTTGTCTTGCCAGTCGTAGCTAAACAGGGGAAAAGCTTTGGGATCCAGCACCGCCGGCCCGCGCAGGGCATGAAAAATGCCCCCAAACCCCAAAAAGGCAGAGCTGATGAGGTGGATCGCTCCCACCGCAAAGTAGATATCCGTATCCAAAACTTCCCCGCCGGATCCCACCCCCAGCCCCAAGCTGGCCAGGTGGGGCAAGAGAATGAGCCCCTGCTCATACATCGGTCGGCTGGGGTCAAACTTAGCCAACTCGATCAGAGTCATCGCCCCTGCCCAGAGAACGATCAGCCCGGCATGGGCCACATGCGCCCCCAGCAGCCGGCCAGAAAGAACGGTCAAACGGGCGTTGCCCGCCCACCAGGGGATCTGGTGTTGCGAGCTAGATCCCCCTTCTTGCTTCGGTATCGTCGCTGTCATCTTCGCTCCTCTTGTGTTTCTAAACAAGCTTGCTTGGGAAAAGGCCAGAGACTTTGCCCCAGGCCCGCCTCTGGCCGCACGGACACATCCTTTCGAGACACACAACCAACTATTGAGATTAAGTCTCAATAGCAAGCTGTGACTCACTCTAGGCTTCTTGAGAGAAGATATCAATATACCTGGGGTTAAATTTTGTTAAAATCCAGGTTAACTTCGCCTTCCACAGCTTTTGTGCGCGGCAGTTGTCCCTGAAGGGTTGGGCCTAAGCGAGGGATCCCGTGGCAACCGGTGATAAAAATCTCTCTTTTCTTAAGATTGAGTCTCAATAGCTAGGTTACAATCAAGCCAAAGTTGGCCAAGCCGAGGGGTAAGGAGCCCAGAGGAGATGTCGAGATATCTGAAGCTGTGGACGGGGATAGGGCTTTATGTTCTGGTTAGCGGGGCTGCTTGCGGGGAAAGCCAAAAGGATCCACCGGCCCTGAGCCAGGCCTCGCCCCAGCAGGCGGCTCAAATGAACCCAGAGTGTCGGCCCATCCCGGTGGATGGCGGCGGCGAGGGTGGGGAAGGGGGAGAAGAAGGAGCGGGCTCTGGCCGGCCAGCCGTTGTGCTCTCTCCTGAGCAGCGGTTTCAGGATCGGCAGATTTTGATCGACTTTGCCGATCAGGTGGTGATCCCTGCCTATGAGCAGTTGGCCGCCGATACCCAGGCCCTGTCTCAAGCCATCCAGGCCTTCGTGCAAGATCCCAATTCCCAGACTTTGCAAGCGGCTCGCCAGGCTTGGTCTGTTGCCCGTCTAACGTGGGAGGAGAGCGAGGCTTTTGCCTTCGGGCCGGCGGCCTCCTTGGGGCTGGATGCGGATTTGGACGAATGGCCCCTGAACGAGGTGGAGGTGCTGGAAGTTCTCAACAGCGGCGATCCCCTCACTCCAGAGACCGTGGCCGAGTTGGAAAGCGGGCAAAAGGGATTTCATGCCGTGGCCTTCCTGCTCTTTGGCGTGGATAACAACAAGTCCTTGCAAGACTTTACCGAGCGGGATCGGGAGTACTTGGCTGCC
>NZ_JANSIQ010000049.1:0-870 GCF_047502685.1 Synechococcus sp. OH20
TTCAGCTCTACTTCAGAGACCCGGTACACGGGAACGATGAAGCAACTGGGGCAGAAGAAGAGACAAAAATCTCGCCGTAAAGCGGGTGAGGAAACCCCACCCGCCTGCGCGGTGGGGTAGTTCATGCGCTAGCAGATCCCTCCCCCCTCATGATCTCTCCGCCAGAATCCGAACGCCTGCAGGGCGTGACCGTCTACTTAGTCGGCATGATGGCCAGCGGCAAGTCCACGCTGGGAGCTGAGCTGGCCGCCCAGTTGCGCCGCCCCTTCTTCGACACCGACGTGTTGGTGGAGCAGGTGGCGGGCTGCTCGATTGCCCAGATTTTTGCTCAGCATGGGGAAGCCCACTTCCGGGATCTGGAAACCCAGGTGCTGGCCCAGCTCAGCGGCTACACCCGCCTGGTGATTGCCACGGGGGGTGGCATCGTGCTGCGGCCCAAGAATTGGAGCTATTTGCACCACGGCCTCACCGTTTGGCTGGATGCGGCCCCTGAGCTCATTTGGCAACGGCTGAGCCGGGATCCCGGCCAACGGCCCCTGTTGCAAACCCCCGATCCCCAAGCCGCTTTGCAAAGGCTAATGCAGGAGCGAGAACCTTTCTACGCCCAGGCCGATGTGCGGGTGCCCATCCGGTCAGAAACCAGCCCGTCCCAGTTGGCCGAACAGGTTTGGCAGGCCATTTGCGCCCGCTTGCGAGCCCAGCCGCCTTGCAACCCATAAAAAAGGGATCCGCAAACCTTTGGGATCCCTAAGCATTACAGTTCAAGACTTGCCGGGAGCGGATCCCTGGCAAGTGCCAGGCAACCTCCCTGATTCTTTAGAGCGCGTTGCCGCGGGGTAGGACTTCTTCGGGGAACTCAAAGCGCTCGTG
>NZ_JANSIQ010000050.1:0-843 GCF_047502685.1 Synechococcus sp. OH20
GGAAGCAGGATGGATTAATCAGTAGTAAAGAAGTCTGCACTATCTGCTCCAGGCTATACTTCCCAACTCTGGAAAACTGCCGAATAAAATGCTTCAACACCGACCACATCATCTCAATAGGATTCAATTCCGGCGCATACACAGGCAGGTATAGAATTCGCGCTCCTGTCCCCCTAATCAATTCCTCAACTTCCCGACTTCTATGGATATTTAAATTGTCCATAATCACAACCTTCCTCGCATCTAGCTTCGGACATAACTCGCTTCTCAAAAACTCCAAAAAATCCCCTTTCTTCATCCCACCCTTGATGACACGACAGCCAACTACTCCTCTCAGAGAAATAGCTCCAATAACAGTATGCTTCTCCCCCTTGTATCTCTGACGATAATGATAAGCTCTTTGACCGCGTAAACTCCGAGCTACTCCCCGTTCCATCCCCTCCCACACCCCTGTCTGGTCGAGAGCAATCAGATCCTCCGCTGGAATATCTCTGACTTCTTGACTATAAGCTAGTCGTTCTCTTTGCACCTCCTCTTCTTGGACTCTCGCGCTGCGGTAAGTCTTTTTTTTAGAGTCATTCCTTGCTTTTTCAAGAAATTGTGTATCGTGACAGTACTTACATCAATTGCTAAGCGCTCCCGCAACAGTTCTTGATACTGCCACAGGTAGAGGTCTGGGTGTTCTGCAATGATTGCCATCACTTCCTGTCGATGTTGTTCCAAAATACCCACTCGCTTAGTGCCTACTTTCTTGGGGGTTAAATCTTGAGTTTGTTGGTACTGTCGCACCCAGCGGTGTACTGTTCTTTTGGTCACCATGAACCGTTCGGCTACCTGGCGGAT
>NZ_JANSIQ010000051.1:0-733 GCF_047502685.1 Synechococcus sp. OH20
CAGACATGGTAACGGTTACTGAGCTCTGCCCACTCCTTGTGAACAGCACCGCACTAAGGACTCCGTCCCGCTGACGCGAACGGACAGCGCTGAGACGGCTTGAGGGTTTGTGTAGGAAGAAACAAGACCAGACCACCTTTCTGCTCGATTTTGTAGGTCAGCATTTGGTTCAACGCACCAAACCCCACCGACAAAATAGACTTGTTTAGTCCGGCCTTGCGCTTCTTCCCTTTACCCTTAGCTTGACGGGTCATGTTCTTGACGTTGAGCTTTTCGGTTACCCCGATGTCATAACGACGGGCAATCTCTGAGGTAACCTTGTGTTGCCAATCTCTACGCTGGCGAGCAACCTTGGCTTGGAGCTTAGCCTCTAGCCGGTTGATTTTCTTCCATCTCCTAGAAGCCTTCACCCCCTTCCTAGGTGCACGCTTCCGCCGTTTGAGCTTGGCAACCTTGCGAACTTTCTCCTCACTCCTCTGCGTAAACCGAGGATTAGCAACCTCATGGAACTCACTCCCGTCGTATAGGGTTATGGCGGTCTCGGTGCCCAAATCGTAGGCAACGATAGATTCATACTTCAAATCTGACCGGGAACCAAACTTAGGCCGAGGTACTTCTACCTCTACAGTGAAGGAAGCATTCCACTGCCGCAAAGTTGGCTTGTAGACAATAGTTAGCGTGGTAGGTTTCCCCCAGTCCTTGGCTTTGCCCCGCATCCTCAGGGTAATGCCCA
>NZ_JANSIQ010000052.1:0-114060 GCF_047502685.1 Synechococcus sp. OH20
TCCCTTCTCTCCTTCCTCTTGAAACCTGTACCCTATTTTAAATTAACAGGCTGTACTTCTACTTTTCTCCCGAAACGCAGGAGTTTATGGGTTGGCGACTGAGGGGGGAACAGTACGAGGAGATTGAGCCAACGGAGCAGGGGTGGCGCTGGAGCGAGGTGTTGGGGCTGTATCTGGGCATTCACAACCGGCAGCTGCGGTACTTTTTCCCCAATGGTGAGCTGGTGCCCACACCAGAAGAAGCCGAAAAGATCGAACGGCAACGGGCGGAGCGCCTGGCCCAAAAGTTGCGAGAACTGGGAGTGGATCCCGATACTTTGTAAAGAAAACTGGCCAGCCCAAAATACCTATCGGAGAACTGGCAATGACCAACCCCAAACCGATTATTGAGGTGCCGGATCCGGTTAATCTACCCGACTGGCCCCCTACCCAAGACGAGCTCCCCTACGACGACGGCGTACCTATGGGAAGCTGGCGACACAAGTGCCAGATGGACTTGCTCATCTCCGTCACCCAAACCTGGCTGCAGCAGCGCCCTGATGGCTTTGTCAGCGGCAACATGTTCCTCTACTACAACTTGGAGCAGACCCGCAGCCGCAATTTCCGAGGGCCTGATTATTTTGTGGTGCTGGGAGTGCCCAAGGGCGAGCGCAAAAGCTGGGTGATCTGGGAGCAGGGCAAAGGGCCAGACGTGGTGATTGAGCTTCTTTCTCCCAGCACTGCCCAGGATGATAAGACAAGCAAAAAGCAGCTTTACGAGCAAATTATCCGGGTGCCGGAGTACTTTTGGTTTGACCCGTTTGAGCCAGAGGACTGGGCGGGGTTTCGGCTGAGGGGCGACCACTATGAGCCGATTGAAGTCGATGCAGGAGGTCGCCTGCCGAGCGCAGTTCTGGGACTGTACCTGGTGAAATGGGAAGGCAGGTTTCGGGACATCGAAACCACATGGATTCGCTGGGCCACCTCTTCTGGGGAACTGGTACCCACCGAGGCTGAACTGGAGCGGCAAAGGGCTGAGCAAGAACGGCAACGAGCCGAGCAGGCCGAACAGCGGGCGGAGCGTCTGGCCCAAAAGCTGCGAGAACTGGGGGTGGATCCGGGTACATTAGGCTAGAGAGAACGAAACGCCAGGGATCCCTTCCATGCAGTGCCAAGACCTTGCTCAGGAGCTGGCTTCGGAGCTGGAGCAAGTCGGGAGTCTCGCTCAGCTATTAGACTGGGCTCTAGCTTGCCTACCTGAACAGCAGATCTTTTGTCAGATCGGCTGGGAAGACTCAGGAGCTGTGCTAGAGGCAATGGTTCGCCACTCGGAAAAGTTAGCAGTAATTCTACGGGATCCGCTCCAGAATTCTTCTAAAAAATTGCCCAGCACGGAAGATCTCCAAGCCCAGATCCTTCGGCTAGGGTTAGGAGAACGGGTTTTGCTGCTCGAAGGATTCATCCCCGCTCTTCTGGCAGATTTGGGGGAAGGGTTTCCCGATACCCGAATTGGCGTTTGCTTCTGGGCGGAGCTTGTTGACTATCGCACCCATTTGCTCCAGTCTCTGCTTCTGCGGGATTACCTGGCTGAGCCGGCCCTGTACTTGGTCGATCACTGCCGCTACGGATCCCTTGCCCAATCGACCTTAGACTTGATGGGGGTGGATCCCGCTTTTCATCTGCAAAAAGCTTTTCCCAAGCTCAGCCAAGGGATCCATCTCTTGAGCTGGGATCCCCAACACAGAGCTTTAACTGAGCAAGATTTGGCTTACATTCGAGAGCTAGGCCCAGGCTTGTTGCTGAATGCCAACCCAGTATCCCTCACGTTTTCTCAGCCAGATCCGCCGGAGCCAGCCCGCTTCTATCCTTGTAAGTACGTTAAGCTGGATAACTTCCTGCCGGCTGAAGTTAATCAAGCCATCTTGCAGCATGCCATCGCTCATCAAGATAAGTTTATCCCTGCGAGAAGCTATAGCCAAAGCAACACTGAGGCTGAGTCTCTCAAGTTTCGCCGCTCTCTACGCCTAGATTATGCTTACTTTCAGGAGTATGGATCCCTGCTGAGGGAGAAGATTGCGGCGGTGGCTCCTCAAATCTTTGTGGAGCTAGGCATCGAGAACTTCGATATCCAAATCTTCGAGATGGAGATGATTGCTAGCTATGATGGCTGCTACTTTACTCCCCATACCGATAATTCCTATCCCCAGACAGCCTTTCGTCAGGTAAGCTGTGTGTACTATTTTCACAAAGAGCCCAAGCCCTACCGAGGGGGTGAGCTGCGTATTTACGATACTCAAAGGCAGAAGCCCCATCCGCCAATTCTCCATGGAACCTATGATGAGGTGATTCCAACTAACAACAGCATCGTCTTCTTCCCCAGCAGTTGCCTGCACGAAATCCTGCCTGTGTTTAGCCCCAGTCAAGCCCTTGCCGATAGCCGCTTCACCATCAACACTTGGTTAGGAACCAAGCAACTTGCCTAAAGGCTCGAATTCAATATGGCCAAAGTCTGTATTGTTACCACAGTTCGGGATCCGGGAGTTTGCCTGGAATCCTTCATTCGCTACCACCTTGCCATCGGGATCGCCCACATCTATATCTTCTTTGACGATCCGGAGGATCCCGCTGCTCAGATAGCGCTTAGATTCTCCGACGTAACAGCTATTCCCAATGACGAAGCTTTGCAAGTCCAGCAAGCGCTAGGCAACATCCTCTATGCAAAGTATGGCCCTCATGTCAGCTACGAGGTCATGGCCCGCCAGATTTTAAATGTGGAAACTGCTATACAGATTGCCCTTGAGCAAGGCATGGATTGGATCATTCACATTGATGGAGATGAGCTCTTCTATCTCGGCGAGGCACTTACCTTGGATTGGTTTGACCAGCTAGATAGCGACATACTTCAGGTTCGCTTCTTAAACTACGAGGCAGCCCCCGAGAAGTTTGAGATTGAAGATTACTTTCGCGAAGTTACTCTGTTCAAGAGAAATCCTGCTGTTTTAGATCCCAACTTTTATACTAAGTTTGAGAGAATCTCTGGCAAGATTCAATACTTTTTAGCCTATCAAAATGGAAAATCAGCAGCTCGAGTTTATCCCAGTATTTTGCCAAATAGCGTACATAGTTTTGACATTCCAGAGGAGCATACCCTAGTCACCTCATCTCCAACCGTTTTGCACTACTTGAATTGCGGCTTCCAGAACTACTACAAGAAGTACGCTCAACTGGGCAACTTTCCCGACTACTGGTGGCGCTCAAAGTCTAATCCCATTCGCGTTCCCTTTCACTTGGCCTCAAGGGATGCATACTGCTCGCGAGATATCAATCAAATGGTGGCTCTTTACCAAAAGTTCATACTCTATAGCAACTCCATGATTAACCAGAGCTTGATAGAGGAGGGTATCCTCACCCGCATCTACTATCCTTCTCAGTTACTAGCAACTGTACTTACCCCCTGAAAATCCCAGGTTGTTTCAGAGGACTAAAAAAAGCTCCCCAAAGGGAGCCAGGCAAACAGTGCAACCAGCAGAAACTAGTCAAACACGTTGCAGCTCTTGCCTACGAAGCTGGAGAGAGTGACTACAACTGTCTCCCGGGATCCCAGGCCAATGGTGCATTGAATTGGTTGGCCGGAAGCGTTAACGTAGCGGCTTGCACCTGTGACAGCAGTGGTGTCCCAGCGCATCCCTTGAGGTGAAGTACTAACAATGTCACTGGCCACTGGCGTTTGGTAGTTGGGAGCGCTCCACGGGTCGTTCATGAATCTATCACCCTTGGCGCCGCAGGAGTCCGCACCGCTAGTAGTAGGACAACCAAACTGGATTCTGGTGTAGTCGTTCGGATATACGCCAACATCCAGGCGATAGACCTCAGAACCGCGACCTACTGCAGTAAGAGCCGCCTGAGCCTCGGCCGTGCGGGAGCGGCGCACTTGGTTCAGAAATTGGGGAATTGCCACCGCGGACAGCACGCCCACAATCACGATCACCACCAACAGTTCGATCAGGGTGAAGCCTTTGGCTTGGGAGAGAAGTTGCTGAGCCAGCTTGGCCCGCAACAGAGACTGACGAGACTTCGCGCTCATGGTACTCGATCCTTGGTTACTAGAGAGTTACTTGTGCAGGTTACCTGCCAGTCTTAACCTACCCAGCCTGAGGGCCATTCATAACAGCCTGTCCCCAAGCAAAATTGCGGATCTTTGGGGGGGGGTGGATCCAGAAAGGTTCCGTAGTTTGGCCGAGCAGGCCTCTGCATGGCAGATTAAAAACAGCGCTCTCCTTTCGGCCCATGAACCTCGCCCTACAAGCTCGGATCCTGGAAGGCAAGCAACTGCTGCAGCAATCGCCGGCTGTCTTTGCAGAATGGCTGGCGGCTTTCTACCCACAGCAAGATCCAGAGGCATGGCGAGAGTTCTTGTGGGGACTCTTTGACCTTAGGGTGCCTTCGCCGTCTGAAGAAGAAGCTTTCCCAGCTGACCGGGTAGCGACTACCCTTGCGGCGCTGGAGCAGGTTTTGATTTCGGGCCGCCTAGACCTTGCCTACCAGGTCTACACGTCGCTGGTCAAGGCCGGGATCCTGCCATCGGAGAAGGTGATAGAGCTATTGCTGTCTTTGGCAGGCCGTCTGGAAAATACGCCCACCCAGGATCCCCAGCAGCGTCTGCGGATCTGCCTAAAACTGCGGGAGATGGCTTTTGAGTTGGATCCACGCCGGCGGGATAACACCCAAGTTCTGCTGTTGCGGGCCTTGCAAGCTCAAGACGAGCTGGCCGTCGGCTTCTACGGGCAGGCCCTGGTGGAGCATTTGGCCAGCTTGGGAGATGAGGAGACCCTAGACATTACCCAGGAGTCGCTCCTAACCGAACTCCTTATTCGGCTATGGGATGACGGCTACCTGGATCTGTTTTTCGAAGTGGCCACAGTTCTACAAGCTCATCTCCTAGAGAGTCAGAAATCCGGCTTTGCCGCTCTCCTAGCTCAGCTAGCCCAGGCAGCAGATCCAAAGCAGGCCGAGCGCTATCAAGGTTTGTGGACAATAGAGGACTTGATCGGCGACTTCTTTCAGAGGGCAGCTCGTGCCCTCTTCGGAGACTCTACTAGCGACGCTTATTCCATCTTGGGAGAAGCGCTTCTTGCGGCAGCCGCAAGCCCCCAGGCAGAGGAGAACTTCTCGCTGGGCCTATCTCTTCTCTCAGAATCTTTGGAAAAGCTGATCCACGCTGCTCGGCCAGACAGGGTGAGCTTTGTCATTCAGAAAATTATGGATTTACTCACCTCAAGTTCTATTGACCTAGAGTCTCTAAAAGTAAATGAAGAAAATATGCTTGAGAGCTTAACCGTCGCCAAAGCTATTCTCTTTCGAGTCTGCTTTTGTTGGAGCTATCTAACAGATGATCGATCTCTAATTCGTCGTTACCAGCAGCTTGCTGGCAGGATTTTTAACGATTGCCTCAGCCTCATGGCCTCTCAGCGTGATTTCCTGTGGTCAGAGTATTGGAAAAAAAATCAGCAAGATTATCAAACAGTCAGTGGAGAAAGCCGTAAACTTCGAGTTGGTTTCCTGGGCAACTGTTTTCAGCGACACTCAGTAGGCTTCCTCAGCGAAGCCATTTTGAGAAACTTATCCCGTGATGTATTGGATATTTGTTACTACTACTACCAGGGCTGGAAAACCGAGGAAATAGCTAGCCGCGACAACATGTATCGGAAGTTTCGATCCCAGGAGAGCCTTCATTTTCGCTTCTTCTCTGAAGGAGTTAGTGCTCCTCAAGTGGCTGCCCAAGCTCGCGAGGATCATATCGATATCATGGTTTTCATGGACTCCATCACTAGCCACGACGCCAATATCGTAGCAGCTCTGCGGGCTGCCCCTATCCAAATTGGCTGGCTAGGGGGAGATGCTGTCGGCTTGCCTGAGTTTGATTACTTCTTTGCTGATCCTTATATTCTTCCCGAAGATGCGCAGGCTGATTACCACGAAGAAATTATCCGCCTACCAAGCTATTGTGCAGTTGACCATCTGGACGTTATCCCGGCCGATGAGGTGGACTTCAAAAGTAAGTTAAGAATAGGCCCAAGAGATGTTGTTCTCCTTACTGCGGCCAATGCCTACAAGCGAACTGACGACTGTATCAATGCTCATTTGCAAATTCTAAAAGCCATTCCCAACGGAATTCTCATTGTCAAAGGCTCAGGGGAAATTGCCACAGTGGTTAGACGCTACCAAGAGAAGTCTAAAGAGCTAGGTGTCTTAGACCGTGTCCGCTTTCTGGCCAAAGCTGGGGGTGTGGAAGAGCATCGTGGCCAACTGGGTTTAGTTGACTTAGTTCTAGATACTTTCCCTTACACAGGTGCAACCCACACCATGGAAGCCCTTTATATGGGCGTGCCAGTTCTTACCCTGGTAGGCCGCCATTACTATGGCCGCATGAGCTACAGTCTGCTGAAAAATATCGGTCTCGAAGAGTGCATCACCTGGTCAATTGAAGAGTTCATCGAGCGTGGGATCCAACTAGCCAATAATCCAGAACTCCTGAAAAAAGCTAAGCAAACCATTCGAGATTCCTATGACAGATCGATAATTTGGGATCCAAAGCGCCTAGCCAGAGCCATGGAGAAGGTATACTTTGATCTTGCGTACAAGCATCAGCTAATTGAATCTGTTCCGCCTTTGCAAGAGAATCAAGCTGAGCCTAGGTCTACTCAGCGTATCCGCCTTCACATTGGAGGTAAAGAACCTCACCCCGATTGGAAGATCCTGGATATTCAGGCAAGGGAGCACGTCGACTACGTGGGAAATGCTAAGGATCTCAGTCAGTTTGCCGATGGCTCCGTAGAGGCCATCTATGCTTCCCATGTCCTAGAGCACTTTGATTACATTCGAGAACTTCCAATTGTTCTCAAAGAGTGGCATCGAGTTTTGCGTTTTGGCGGCGAGTTGATGATCAGCGTTCCCGATCTGCCTATTCTTTGTCGTCTTTATTTGCAAGAAGCAGTTTTGCCTGAGGAGCGATTTGCGATTATGCGAATGATGTTCGGCGGACAAACTGATGAATATGACTACCATAAAGTTGGCCTCTCTTGGGAGTACCTGTTTATGTTACTAACTCAAGCAGGTTTCAGGATCATTCGTAAGGTTGATAAATTTGGCTTATTTAATGATTGCAGTGACATGTCTTTTTTAGGCGAGCCTATTAGCCTAAATGTAATTGCGATCAAGTAGAGCAGCTTGGCAAGTTACAGCCTGCTAAAGAATCGAGGAGTACAGTAGCAGCACTTAGCAAACTAACCTCGGAAGCAGGATGGATTGAACAGTAGTAAAGAAGTCTTCACTATCTGCTCCATGCTATACTTCCCAATTCTGGAAAAACTGCCGAATAAAATGCTTCAACACCGACCACATCATCTCACAATAGGATTCAATTTATCATGAACCGTTCGGCTACCTGGCAGATGGGGGTCTAACCTGCTTGATAAGCTGCCCCAACTCTTTACCGTAACTCCAAAGAAGGGGCTGGCATCCCCTTTCCTCCTTTTTCTGGAATACCTCTACCCTACTTTTTTAAAGTAACAGGCTGTACCAAATCCCTTGGTGAAGTGAGCCTTGAGCAAAATTAACTAACCCGAAGAACGCAGGGACTCCATCAACTGCTGGGGCGTCATCTGCTCGTAGGGCTCGAAGGGCTGGTGGATCCAGGGGTTATCGGGCAGGTAGTCCACGTAGTAGTCGGGCTGGTAGACAGAGGCCGCTTTGTACCAGAGTACGCCAGTGCGGATTTCCTCGATGTAAAAGCCGTAGTGGTGCTTAAGCCAGTGGACGGAGCGCTTCAGGGTCATGCCGGAGTCGGCCAGGTCGTCCACCAGCAACACATGGCTACCCAGGTTGGCAGTGGTCATGGCCAGATCCCGCGAAAAGGTCAGTTGCCCCCGTTGGCGATTGCCAGGGCCGGAGTAGGAAGAAGCGGCGAGAATGGCTAGGGGGAGGTCGAAGAGACGGGCCAGGGTATCGCCGATGCGCAGCCCGCCTTTGGCAATGCAGACAATTTGGTTAAACTCCCAGCCGCTTTCGTAAACTTTGACGGCCAGCTCTTCGATTTTGCGGTGGTAGTCGGCCCAGGTAATAGAAATCTCGTGCAAGGGATCCCTCTCCCGCAGTCTGGATTGCTCAATTCTAACTATATTGATTCTTTTCCCATCGACCGGCCTGACGATGGCAACCTGAGGGTCTAGCTTTCTTTCAGCGGGATCACCTTCACCCAATGGGCGTAGGCGGGATCCCGATTTTCGGTGATGGCCGTCAGCTTCTGCCGCAACTGCTCGGTGATGGGGCGGGAGAGGGGCAAGACGTATTGCTCGATCTGGCGAATGGGCGTGATCTTGGCGGCAGTGCCGGTGAGGAAGGCTTCCTCGGCAATCAACAGCTCCGACTTATCGACCGGCCGCTCTTGGGTGGGGATCCCCAGGTCGCGGGCCAGGGTGAGAACGCTGTCGCGGGTGATTCCTTCCAGGATGTCTTGGTCAAAGCTGGGGGTAATCAGCACGCCGTTGCGCACGATGAAGATGTTCATGCCCGAGGCTTCGCTTACCTTGCCTTGGGAGTTCATCAAAATGGCCTCATCATAGCCGGACTGCACTGCCTCAGTTTTGGCCAGAGAAGAGGTGATGTAGGCGCCGGTGATCTTGCCCCGCAACGGCAGGCTGCGATCCTCTTGGCGGGCCCAAGAGCTGATGCGGCAGGTGACTCCCTCTGGTGAGAGGTAGTCTCCCAACTCCAACCCGTACACGAAAAAGTCTTTCTCGATGTTGTGCAACCGCGGCGAGATGCCCAGGTCGGAGGTGTAGACCAGGGGGCGGATGTAGAAAGAGGTGGAGGGGCGATTTTTGCGGATCAGCTCGATGATCACCTGCTCGATCTTTTCGGCGGGCAGATCGAAGCAGAGCAGGCGAGCACTCTGGCTCAGCCGTCGGCAGTGGCGATCGAGACGAAACACCAGCACCTGATCCGGATTTTGCGGGTCGGGGATCCCGCGTAGACCGCCAAAGGCTGCCGTCCCGTAGTGCAGAGCATGGGTGGCAATGGAGATCTTCGCCTCGGCAAAGGGGACGATCTGGCCCTGAAAGTAGGCGTAGGGCAGAAAATCCGGCATGGTCGGCACCTACTGCGGTGGGAAAAGATGTAAGAGTAGGAATATTATCACCGATGGAGGCAGCATCGGCAGCCCCAGCGTTGGCAGCACTCGGAAAGATATGCGCACTGCAGTGTTTTTTAGCCAGTCAAGTTCTGAGAGGGCTGTGGAGGCAAACAGCTTCTAACTTACGAGGGGCCGACGAACTACACCCCATGACGCAAGGAGTCCACTCCCTTTGCGAAAGCAACAGTGCTCCTTTTGGCAAGGCTTCTTTCACCCCAAGGTTGGTAGGGTAAGAATGTGGTTACTCAAACAGTTGGAAATGAAGCTTCCAAAACTTGCTGTTGCTTCCTTGCTTGTGCCGGGCGTTTTGCTCCTCAGCAGCCCGATGTTATCGGTAGGCAAGAGCACAGAGGCAGCTTTTGCTCAATCTCCTGCTCCAGCCGTCCGCGTTGAAGAAGCGATTCAGATGGCTCGATCTGCTGTTCCCGATGCTGTGATCAAAGAAGTTGAGTTGGAGCGCGAAGATGGGCGCTTAGTTTGGGAAGTAAAATTCACCAACGATGTTGAGGTCAAGATCGACGCCACTACCGGCGATGTTGTCGATATCGATGACTAGTCCTCAGGGGGGCACAAACTGGGGTAAGCGTTGCCGGAAAAAGCGGTAGTTGCCACTGCCTGATGAATGCTTGATGAAAAAGTAGCAATCTTGAGAACTGCAAAAGCTGGGGATCCCGTTTATTTGGGCAGGGGGAAGGTGTTCGCATGATAGACACCCGCTGGCTGAGGCCAGTTTAACTGCTGGCCAGGGGCAGGTGGTCGAGTTAGTCTGGGCTAAAATGCTGTCTATCCGTCTTGCTGCTCCCCCTGATGGACGACCCCCCTTTAGTCTCAGCGGCTACTTTCCCCAACACTGAGCTTTCGTGGGGAGATGCGTCTCTTAGTCTCTTTTGGGTCATCGCTCTTCTGGTCATCAACGCTTTTTTTGTGGCGGTGGAGTTTTCCTTGGTGTCGGCGCGGCGCTCCCGCATGGTGCAGTTGGCCAGCGAAGGGAACCGCCAGGCGGCAATTGTGCAAAAGGCCCAGGAACAGTTGGAGTATGCCCTCTCCACCACCCAGTTGGGCATTACCCTGGCCAGCGTGCTGCTGGGCTGGATCGGGGCCACCCAGGTTGCGCCGACACTGTTTTTGGCCTTGAGGCAGTTGGCCTGGTTGCGGAACGTGGATCCCGCCGTTGTTCAGGGGGTGGCAGTGGTGGTGGTGTTTTCGCTGCTCACCTATTTCCAAATTGTGGTGGGGGAGCTGATCCCCAAGACTCTGGCCATTCTCTACTCGGAGCCGATTGCCCTAAAACTGGCCTGGCTCAACCGCTTGGTGAGCCGCTTTTTGCACCCTTGCGTGGAGCTGCTCCGGTTCTCCTCCCGCTGCTTGTTGCAGCTTTTTGGCGTCCGCATCCCGGAGGCCACTTCTTTTTACAGCACCATGACGGTGGAGGAGCTGCAACTGTTGATCGCCTCGTCGGTGGAGTCGGGCAACATCGAGGCGGAGGAGCGGGAGCTGTTGAGCAATATCTTCGAGTTCGGCGAGACGGTGGCCAGCGAGGTGATGATCCCGCGCACCAGCATCGACGCGGTGCCGGAAACCGCTACGGTGCAAGAGGTGCTGGCCGAGGTGGCCGAATCGGGGCATTCCCGTTACCCGGTCTACGGCGAGTCTTTGGATGACATCCGCGGCCTGATTCATGTCAAGGAGCTGATCGGCGAGCTGGCCAAGGGATCCCTGGATTTGCACAGCCCCATCACCCCTTTCATTCGCGAGGCCCACTTTGAGCCGGAGAACAAGCTGATTGCCGAACTGTTGCCGGAGATGCGGCAGCACCACTGGCCAATGGTGGTGGTGGTGGACGAGTTCGGCGGCACGGCGGGCCTGATCACCATTCAAGACCTGGTGGAGGAGATTGTCGGCAAGCTCTCCGATGGCCCAGATCCCAAGGCGAAGGAGCCGGATATTCAGGAGCTGGACGAAAATACCCTCCTCATCCAGGCCCAGTTGGATATTGAAGAGGTCAACGAGCGCTGCCACCTCAACTTGCCCCTCCACGAGGACTACCAGACGCTGGGGGGCTTTTTGATCTACCACCTGCAGAAGATCCCGCGCGTGGGGGAAAAGTTCACCTACCAAGACATGGAGTTCCAGGTGGTGCGCATGGAAGGCCCACGGGTGGATCGGGTGAAGGTCGTTCGCCACCGCCGCAGCTCTCCCAACCCGCTGCCAGTGCTCCCCCCCGCCCAGACGACCAAGCCTGGCTCTTAAGGAGCTAGGTTTTGACGACCTTGAGGGTCTGCAGCCGCACATCTTCGGGGCCGTTGATAAAGCCGCCTGCCTCGTGCACCAACAACAGATAGTCCACCGCTTCCTGGGTTACCTCTTCGCCGGGCACCAAGATAGGGATCCCAGGGGGGTAGGGGGAGATGATCTCGGCACAGATGTGGCCTACGGCTTCCTGAAAGGGGATCCGCTCGATGGGGGCAAAGAAAGCCTGCCGCGGCGAGAGCCGTTGGGGCGGCAGGGGAGGGCGTTTCAACTGGGCCAGGCGCCGCAGTTTCTCGGCCATCGCCAGCGAGGGTTGGGATCCCTGGGCCTGCTTCGACAAAGCGGCGAAGCTCTCCACCAGCCGGTCGATATCCCGCTGGGTGTTGCCGAGGCTAACGATAAAGACCACGTTGTGCAGGGTGGACATCTCCGGCTGCACGTGGAAGTGGTCGTTGACCCAGTCGTGGGCGTCGAAGCCAAAAAGGCCCAGCCCCGACACCGTCACCGTCAAGCGGGTGCGATCCAGATCGAAAAAGCCAGGTGTAGAGCCGATGCGCTCCGGGCCAAAGCAAAAGAGCCCTGGAATGCGGTTGAGACGGGCGCGGGCTTGATCGGCTAAAGCCAGGGCTTGGCCCACCAAAGCTTCCCCTTCTAGGGCCATCTGCCGCCGCGCCACGTCCAGCGACATCATCAGCACGTAGTTGGGGCTAGTCGATTGCAGCAGTTGCAAGATGTTGCGCACACGGTTGGGATCGATGCGGGATCCCTTGAGGTGGAGCATCGAGGCTTGCGTCATGCCGGAGATCACCTTGTGGGTGGACTGCACCACCAGATCGGCACCAGCTTCCAAGGCGGAGAGGGGCAGTTGCGGGTGAAAGCCAAAGTGGGGCCCGTGGGCCTCGTCCACCAGGAGGGGCAGGCCGTGGCTGTGGGCGATGGCCGCTAAGGTTTCTAGGTCGCAGCAAACCCCGTAGTAGGTGGGGCTGACCACCAACACGCCCTTGGCGTCGGGGTGCTCGGCCAGGGCCTGCTCCAGGCCGGCAGGAGTGATGCCGTGGGCAATGCCCAGTTCTATGTCGAAGTCGGGCTCGATATATGCCGGTACGGCCCCGGAGAGGATCACGCCGGCAATGGCCGACTTGTGACAGTTGCGCGGCAGCAGGATCTTGTCTCCTGGGTCGCACACGGCCATCACCAGGGTTTCTACACCACAGGTGGAGCCATTCACCAGAAACCAACTGCGATCCGCTCCGTAGGCGGCTGCCGCCAGCTCCTGTGCTTCCCGGATCACGCCGTCGGGATCGTGGAGGTTGTCCACCTCCGGCAACTCGGTGAGATCCGCCCGGAAGACGTTTTCTCCCAAAAACTCCCGCAGGTCGGTGGCGATCCCGCGTCCCTGCTTGTGGCCTGGCGTGTGAAAGGGAGCCTTGTCCAAGCTGCAATAGTGGCGGATGGCCTCAAAAAGAGGGGCCCGCTCTTGAGCTTTGCGATCCAGCAGACGCAGACGACGGGACGCCTTCGACAGATGCGACAGCACCATGGGCCACTCCCCAACACACCAGCGTCCAGCCATTATCCACCCCCAGCGGAGCCAAGTCCACCCTCAAGGTCACCCCAGGAAGTGTCTTTCCTGCTAGCCTGGGTTCAGGTTGCCCTTCCTGCTTGTATGTTTGAAAAGCTGCCCCTCCCCCTGAGCACCCTGGTGTTGTTGGCGGGCGTTGCCGCCACAGCTTGGGGCTTTGCCCAGTACAGCGATCCCACCCTGAACCTCATCGGCCTGTTTACCGGGATCCCCTTGCTGCTGGGGGGGGTGACCATGAAGGTGGTGGAGCTCAAGCCAGTGCCTGCCCTGACGCCCCCCTCGCCAGAAGTGCTTCAAGCCCGTGCCCAGCAGGCCACGGAAATTCAAAAACAAGTCCGCACCGACATCACCAAATATAGCTATGGGGCCAACGCCCACCTGGAAGAGGCCCTGGAGTTCCTCGGCCTGCGCGGCCCTCTGGAAGCAGACCTACCCAAAATCAGAGGCTACAGAGAAGAATTGCGGGATGGCCGCTACACCCTGGTACTTCTCTTCGATTCGCCGGCCGTTCCCTTCCAGCAATGGCAGGAGAGCTACCAGAAAAAAATGCAGGGCTTCTTTGGCCGCGACGTGGAGGTGCAACTGCAGCAACCCCGAGAGCATCAGGTGGAGCTGGCGCTCATCGCCTGTCCCGGATCCCAGGCCACCTGAGCAAGACAGCGGGGCTTAGGTCCTTTGCTTCTCTGCACGACTTTTTCACAGTTTTGTTCCTAAGATTAGAACGACTCACACAGGTGTGTTGAAGACTGAGACACTAGAGGAAGGAGACTTGGGGATCCCCATATTTGGGATCCCTATTTTTTGAATGATAAAAAGTTAGCAGGATTCCTCTCGGAGCGACACGAAAACAGCGCCAGCAATGACGCTAATCTCAGCTCTCGTCCTCAAGCTGGTTGCCAGTCGCTTGCCAAAAGCTTCTACAACCCACCTCATGCAATCCAAGGGATCCCTGGCAGCAGTTGTCACCGGTTGGTCTCGTAGGGTTTTGGTTCCAAGATAAGCAGTTGGTCAAGAAACTTAACATCTAGGTCAACTCATCTTAACTCAATAAAGACTCCCCGAGCCATCGGGTTAACTTTTGTGGGTCTCAGCAGCCCAATCCTGAATAATCCAGGTACGCAAGATCTGGATTTCTTCAGGGCTCAAGTGGCCCAAGCGATCCGTGCCGGTGCCGTTGCGGCGAATGTAGGCCAATTCGGGAGATCCGCTGCGTCCAATAAAAGAGCCGGGAAATTCTCCTTGGGGATCACTCACGGGGGGTCTCGGCGTCAGCACAGTTCCCGTCCCAAGCTCCGATAAGGAACCGGGGGCGTCGGCCCCTTCTCCTTCTGCATTCAAGGGGATCCCTGCCGCCCGTTGAATAACAGCATGGCGAGCCAACCAGCGCGGTTTCAGCAACTCGCTATTTTCTGATCCGGGCGTTACGTAACGCATCACCGCGGCATAGCTATCCAAAGGGCTGCGCCGCATCCGACCGGCCCGCTGATGACAACCCACACAGCTAGCATCCAGTAGGGGCTGAATATCTGGCTGGTAGGTGTATTGAGGCTCGGTGCGGAAGGTCAACTCTATGGGATTTTGTAAATCTAGCTCTTTGGCAGCAGGTAAGAACACTCTGTAATCGGTACTGTAGTTGAGTGGCTGTAAAGGCTGTACAATTAGCTCGTTTCCCTGGATATCAAAGGCCACTTCCAAAGGAGGCTGGATCCCAAAAGCCAAACTCGTCATTCCTGTCGGAAGCTCTCGGTCGAAACGCAGGCGAATACTTTGATCAACTGGGATCCCTCTTTGGCCATTGGAAGGATTGCTAGAGACCAATGCGACTCCACCTTGAGGAAGAGGAGTAAATTCTACCTGAGCTTTTCGGGCCGCCACTCTTGGTTGTAAAAGAGTTAATGCATTGGGATAGAAAGTGGCATATTGCTCCAGTTGAGTTGGCGATGGGTTTTGCTGCCAAACACTGCGAGGCATTCGCACCGTGAAGAGGGGCACTTGTTGTTCCCCACCTTGCCCCAGTACTTCTAAAGTGAGCTGCTCCGCCTGCGGCTGTGCCTGAAATTGTTGTGCCAAGGTTTGCCAAACCAAGGAGCGCGATTGCTCGACAAGCTGTGAATAGCTCTGCCCCTGCACCCGTAGAGAGAGATGATAGGTTTGCGGCCATCCTACCTCACCCCAAGCCAGCACCCAGGCCAACCCGAAGGCGAGCAACAGGGATCCCAGCTTCAGCCAAGGCCGGCGGCGAGAGTTCGACATCAGCATTAATCAGCAACGTATCTTAGGGTTTAGCCGTTTCTATGAGAATCTTCCATCTTTGGCAAAGCAACCGGTCTGAGAGAATGACAGTCATTGGCGGGCCACTCTTCTACTCTTCTAGAATAGTTGGGGTAATCAAGACAACAACTTCACTTCTAATGTTCGTCGTGTTTTGCCTACGAAAGAGAGCACCTAGCAGAGGAATCTCAGCAAGAAGTGGAACTTTATCAACAGACACTCGATCCTCCTCTTGTATCAATCCTGCCAAAAATAGTGTTTCCCTGTCTTTAAGTCTGATTTGCAAAGAGCCAACAGAACGCTGATTGAGCAAGCTAATTACGGCTCCGTCTGCTAAAGTGATTTGGCTACCGATAGATGAAACCTGGGGAAGAAGATTCAACGTAACGTAGCCATTGTCATCAATCCTAACATTTTGAATAATTAAATTGACCCCTGCGTTTCCTTTTTCAAAGACAACTGTTGATGCACCTGTTGCAGGGTCTGTTACCAATCTCCTGTTAGTGATAACTTCTTGTCCAACCACAATGGCCGCACCTGTATTGTTGGCAACAACTACTTTTGGATCGGCTAGTATCTTAGCCGTTCCTGAAGCAATGGCTGCATCTATACGGGCTGCAAGAGACTGCTGAAGTCGATTCAGAGTGTTGAACACAAGCGAGCCTCCAGTTCCCGCAGAAGGAACTACGCCAACGTTAGGAACCGAAGACCCTGCAGGTTGGTTGAGGGGAGTTCCACCAAAGGTGGTATTATCTCCAGAGCCCAGTGCAAAGTTGCCAGAGGCACCGCCTAATGCCACTCCTAGACTAGAGTTGTTATTGAGGTTAATCTCAATAAACCTAGCACTAACTAAGACCTGACGACTTCTAAGATCAATCTGGGCAAGGTAGGCTGCAATCACATCATGCTGGGCAGGTGTGGCAACAATAGTTAGTGAGTTTGTTCTTGGATCTGCTTGAATGGCTGACTCTTGAGCGAGAGGGATATTCGATGCTTCCAGGATAGCTAAAATTCTACTTCTGATTTCACTTGGAGTGATACTTAGTTGTATAGCATTGATTTCGACTGTTGCTTGCCCGCCTCCGGCCCCAGCAGCAGTAAGGTTAAAGGTCTGTTCTGTCTCTTCGATTCTTAGTTGATTAAGTCTATATGTTTTGACAATCTGCTGGCCGACTCCAGGAAGGCTAGTGCCGATAAAAACTGTTTGCCCTACACGAGTTGCTTGCAGTTCCTTCAGCCGCAAGATAAAGTTGAACGTTTCCTGTAAGGGTGAGTCGGCTACATCTAAGGAAATCGTCAAGTCCGGAGGAACGTCGTTAAGAACTACGTTTAGTCCAGCTCGACGTACCAAGAGACTCAACACATCACCTACGGGAGCATCCCTCAGGGTTAAGGTAATCTTGGCATTTGAGCCCAAGTCAACTGGAGGGGGAGCAGGAAGGATGCTGCCGACTGCAAGATCCCCTGCCGGAGGAGCTACTGCTCGACCCTGGAAGGGAGAAGTAGTGGGATCAACGGATCCCGGCGGCAGTTGGGGTTGGTTAAGCTGCCCTACGGGGGGCACCTGAGAAATGACCGGCCCAGGGGAAGCCGGCTGAGGGGCAGGAGCCACCTGAGCTGGCGGGGAAGGGGGAGGAGTTTGGGCAAGGGGCTGAGGAGTAGGGGCTGTTCCCTGGGGAGAAGGAGGGTTTTGAGCAACCGAAGGGGCGGCAGGAGCCGGCGGCGGGGCCACAGGCTGAGGTCGGGTTGGCGAGGCCGGTTGATTGGGCGCTACTTGGCTGGGCGCGGCAGCTACAGGAGCCGGTGGGGCAGAGGGCAAGCCCTCAAACTCGAAGACCAACTGTGTTGGGCTGCGCTGGGCCAGCAAGCCCTGGGGAGCTGCCGCAACACCGGCAATTTCTATCCGCACGCTGTCACTGCCCAGTTGCTTGGCTTCGATGAAGCGCACTCCCGGCAAGGGAGACTCCTGACGATAGCGGCCTTGACCGCCATCCAGTTGGGCATTGGTGATATCCCCAATCCAAGACCGGCCCTGTTGGGTAAAGAACACCTGTGGACGGGCACCCCCTGCGGTGTTGATCTCCAGCTTCATGCGGTTGCCGTGGGGCACCAGGCGGATATCGGTGATGCGGCTGAGGCTTTGTGGATTGGCGGAGGTCAACTGCTGAGCGGCGGCTTCCTCAAGTTGGCTTTCTACAGCCAACAGAGGCAGCGAAAGGATCAAGCTCAATGCACATCCCCAGGCAACTCGACGGTTCATCATCCTCACACCTCACTCCGTTAGCCAAGCGTGTTCTTGCTTCACTGCAGCACGGGTTCACCCAGTGCTTCCCTAATCAAAGCCGAAATCTCGCACTTTGCCACTACCCATAGGTGATTGAGGGAAAAATTTTCCCGGATCTCCGATTCTGACAACACTACCTGCAGCTCATCGTCTGTAACCTCTCGACCCTGGCCATCTATCACAGGGATCTGGATACGTGCTCATCGTCAATAGAAACGGATTGTCTCGCCAATTCCCAACTCCCCTCTCCCTCAGGGAGAGGGGCCGGGGGTGGTCGCGCTAGCAGCGCGGAGCGCTTGGGTTGATTCCCTCAGGGAGAGGGGTCACGGCAGCGGTGTGGAGAGCCTGGGAAGTGTCTCGATCTGGTTTGAAATGGCTACGCAGCCGCAACTCCGAAGCTGGGAGAAGGCTTCAATCTGAGATGTGGTGAGGTGTTGAGTTGAACAGGCGTCCAGAACCGACCAGCCTACTGACTGGGAGCTTCTTGGGCAGGAGCCGTGCCCAAGGGAACGTCCTTGTTGTAGATGTAGGCAATTAGATCGAAAGCGGTATCCAGCTCCCCTGTGTCTTGCACAGGATTTAGGCTGATGTTGCTCACCCGAAACAAGGTGCGTAGGCGCTCTACATCCCTCATGAGATTGATGATGTCCGTATAGGGGCCCCGCACCGCGACGCGGGTGGTTTGCACCTGGATGGCCGGAGCAATGATCGCGGGCACTTCGGAGTTGGCCGAAGAAGCAGGGGTGAGGGGAGAAGGGGCAAAACTGCGCAGCTCGCTGTTGGGCTGTCCCCGCACCAGCCGGTTGAGATCGATCAGTTGCGTGTCGGCATTCTCGGGGGTGGCCAGCAAGGCGCTGATCTGCTGCTGCTGCACGCGAGCCCTCTCGATTTGGTTGGGCACGTCCTGTAAGCCGGCGATCTGGCCCTGTACCTCCTGCAACTGGCTGGTTTTTTGGGCCACCTCTCTTTCCAAGGCTTGCACCTCTCCGATCAGAGGACGGAGTTGGGTGAAGGCCAAAAAGCCCGCCGCGCCCAGGCCCAGGATCCCGATCAACAGGCCAATGCGAATGGGAGTCAGCTCGACCCCCAACAATATCGGCGGCCCTGCCGGGGGTGCCATTAGTTGGTCGTCGTGAAAACTTTCTACCGAGCCGGTCATCAGTTCCCCTCCACTTGACGCAGAATGCGGATCTTTTCCACCAAGCCTATTGCTCCCCGCTGCTCCAGCTCGCGGGTAAACTCTGGGTCGGGATCCCCTATGGTCCGAATAGTAACCGTTAGGCCGTAGGTGACGCTGGGTTCAGTTTCAGGTGTGCCCTCCACTCGAGAGGCACTGTTGAGAACGGCACTGGTTACGAAGTTGGAATCCAGCAGGGTGAGCAAAAAGTCGTTCACCAAGGGAAAATCCAGCGCCCCGCCTTGGATGTTCACGGTATCCCCAGAGGCGCTGATGTTGGTTATCCACACCCCTCGGCCAGGGATCCTGCGCCGCACTTCTTCCAAAATGGCCGACCAGGGCTGGACGGATCCCAGAAAAGAGCGAAACCCTTCCGTCTGGGTGCGAATGGTTTGTAATTCTTGGCTGAGGCCCTGGAGTCGGGTCAACTCGGCATTGGCTGTGCTGAGTTCACCGTCGAGGCGGGTTCGCTCTGCCCTCAGAGTGTTCCGCTGACGGGAGAAGCTGTCTTGGAAATACCAAAAAGTTCCCATGGCCACAGCAGCTACGGCCCCTCCCAGGAGAATGGCCAAGATCCAACTTTCGGATCGGCTACCGGCAGTTGCCGTGACGGCTACCGCCCCTCCTCCTGCCTGAGCTGCGGTGAGGACATCCGGCCTTTCTTTGAGGAAATTGATCTCCGGTGTGTACATCTTTTCTGACCGCCTTGTGCATTGTTGGACACTGCATCTGCGTCATCCTGGGCAGATCCCTACTTGTCGGATTCCCGCAACGCCAACCCCAGGGCCACCCCCATCGCCGGGCGCTCCTCCAAGGGCACTTCGATTGAATCCGGCACAAGGATGTTGCCAAAGGGATCCGCCAGTTCTACCGCCACGCTCAACGACTGAGATAGGAAACCATCCATCTGGCCAATGCTGGCCCCCGGCCCGGCCAGCAAGACTTTCACCACCGGGAAGCTGCTTTCTGTGCTCGTAAAGAAGTCGATGGAGCGCTTCAGTTCATCCGCCAAATCGGAGACAACGCGCGTCACTGCTGCTATGCCGGGATTGCTGGGAATCGGTTGCTCTCCCGTGGCCAAAACATCGACGGGGTTGAGCAGGGGTAACCTCAGAGTTCGCAACAGGTCGCCGGTGCGGCTAACCGGCAAATTCAGAGATTGGGCCAGCACCTGCCGCATGTGGATGGTGCCGATGTTGACGGTGCGGGTAAATTGCGGGATGCCGTTGACCAAGATGCTGATCTCGCTGCTGTCGTAGCCGATGGAGCCAAGCAACACCGCCTCTTGAGGGCTGTGCTGGATGAGCTGGTCGCGGATGGTGCGAATGAGGGAGAAGCTGGCCAGCTCCACACAGCGCACCTTCAAGTTGGCCGCCTGCAGCACCTCTAGGTAGTTGTCCACCACCTCTTTTGGGATGGCCACCAGCAAGACTTCGATGCGCTCAATGCCATCCTGGGAAAGGTCTAGACCGAGGGGTTGGTAATCTACATCTGCCTGATCCCGTGGGTAGGGGATGTAGAGTTCGGCCTCCTGCTCCAAGACCACCCGGCGCAACTCGTCGGCAGGCAGGTCGGCAGGCAGGCGAATGAGACGAACGATGGCCTCTCTTACGGGCACTGCTGTGGCTGCCGGCAAGTTGGTGGGCACCTTGTATTCGTTCAACAAGTTGGCCAGGGTCAAGCCAACCGTGCTCGGATCGAGGATGCGCCCCTCGATCATTGCCCCCTCTGGCATTTCCACACTATGGTAGTGGGCCAGACGATAGCGACCATTGCCCTGTTTTTTCAGTTGGGCAACGGCAATGCGCTCGGGGTTGATGTCCACCCCAAGCATGGTTTGAGTTTTGGAACCGCCAAGAAAGCCGAACACGTCCGGAAACTCCGCCCTTTGCGCTACCGCTAGAGGCATACTACCCAATTTATCGGGGGGTTACCACCGATTTGCAGTTGACTCCAAATCTCTACTTCTTGCAGCGAGCGTTTGCATCCCTTTCCAGATGAGCCCAGCCAGAATCAGCAGAGAATCTATCTGGGTTTAAAATAGCGGGGCTGCAGACTTTCCCGCCCAACGCTCATGAACCTACCCAGCTTACTCTGGCCGGATCCCAACGGGATCCCGGCGCCTTCTCAGCCGGGGATCCTCGGCATTTTGGCTTCCGGCAATGGCAGCAATTTCGAGGCTATCGCTCAAGCCATTGAGGCAGGTGAGCTGCAGGCCCAGATTGCTGTGGTCATCACCAACAATCCCATAGCCTACGTGCGGCAGCGGGCCCAAAAGCGAGGGATCCCTTGCCTTGTGCTCAACCATCAAGACTACCCCCGTCGTGAAGATCTGGATGCCGCCATCGTCCAGGTGCTCCGGCAGCATCAGGTGGAATGGGTGATCATGGCCGGGTGGATGCGCCTGGTTACCCAGGTGTTGTTGTCCGCTTACCCGGATCGCGTCTTGAATTTGCATCCTAGCCTGTTGCCCAGCTTCAAGGGCCTGCGAGCCGTTGAACAAGCTCTGAAGTGCGGTGTGAAAATCGCCGGCTGCAGCGTTCACCGGGTCACGCTGGAAATGGACAGCGGCCCCATCGTGGCCCAAGCAGCCGTGCCGGTTCTGCCCGAAGATACCGTGGAATCCCTTTACCGGCGCATCCAAACTCAGGAGCACCGCCTCTACCCGCTGGCCATCCGCCTCTGCCTGGCCGAGGGATCCCTGCTACCCAAGGCTTGAGAGAGGCTGCACAATTGAGGTTGAGTCCAGCGCTGGCGCATCCTATGGCTGAGATCCCGCCTCTCCTCGTCTTCGACAGCCCGGTGATCCTGGCCGGTCGCTTGGCCCTATGGCAGGAGTGGGCCCGCTTTGGAGTGTGTGTGCTGCCGCAGGCGGTGATGGCCGAGCTGGAGCGCTTGACCCGACAGGCCATTGATCCCCAAGAAGAATCGACGGCCCGCGAGTTTTTGCGCCGCTGGCCTGGCCTGGGGTTTGCCGTCTCGGAAGCCCGGGCCCTGGTGGGCGGTGCCGCTGCCAGCGATCAGTCCCTGCGGATCCGCTTGGAAGAGGCAATTGCCGACTGCGCCTATGCCCTGGCCCAACAGCAGCCGGGAACGCTGGTGGTTGTGGTTAGCAACGACCGGCCTTTGGTGGGGCGAATTCAGGGTATAGGTCTCAACAACCTCTGTGCCATCTCCCTGGCAGAACTGAACCGGTGGCTGCGTCAGCAGCAGCGCCCTCAGGCTGTGGCCACGGCTTTGAAGCGGTTGCCAGGGCCGGCCATTCCTGCCGCCAGATTGGCTTCCTCTTCCAGCCCCGCTCCACCCGTCCGTCCCCTGAGTCCTTCTCCAGCTTCAGCGAAGCCACCTGCTCGGGTCGGGTCGAGCCCAACCCGCCTTGGGCCCCTTTTGCAAGGCCTACAGAATGCTCTTGCCTTGTTGCTGGCCCTGGTTTTCCTCTCGGCAGCCGGGTTATTGGCCTGGCGTTGGCTCGATCCAGCAGGGAGCGAAGGAATCTGGCGGCGGCTGCCGCTGTCTCGGATCCCTTGGCTTCGGGATCTGTAGTCATCAAAGCTACTGCTCAACAATCGTGACGTTAAAGCCCTTGCTTTTCAGGGTTTCTGCGTGATAGCGGGCATATTCCAGTTGCTCAAATGCTGCCAACTGCACAAACTTCTGGCCATTCACATCTTTCACAAAGGCCCCATCGGAAACTTGTCGAGCGCGCGCCAAGCTCTCGGCCCCCGAGTAGGTGGTAAGCACCAAGAAGGTGCCCTCGCCGCGGTTCGGCCCCAAAGTATCGGGATCGTTGTTGCCCAGAGGCACCAGGGTCAGGGATCCCACAGAGGTGGGAGATGAGGGTTGAGAGGGGCGCTCCAAACTGGCCGCCAACTGCTCCACCGTTCTGGGCCGAGAGGGTTCTGCGGCAGCCAAGACCAAGTCGGTTTGCAGGCTATCCAGCAGGTTGGGAACGTCTTGAAGGGGAGCGATCTGCAAGTCCCTCAAGTCTGGGGAGGTCGTCAAGCCCAGCGCCAGCCGACTCGGATCCAAGCTGCCGGAATAGAACTCCTCTCCCACCTGCCCTTGCAGCGGTTCCAGTGGGATCAAGGGCAACCGGGACAGATCCACCTGGATGGGGCTCCTTTCTTCTGCTCTGTTGGCAGTGCTTGGGGGCAGAGACAGTTCTGCCGGCCAGATCAGCCAGCGCACCCCAAAGCCAATCCCGGCGCAAGAGAGCACCCACAGCAGCAAGACCCAGAGGGGCGAAAAGGCTCCAGAGGGCCGTGGCATCTCTTCTTCTTCCAGGTCTTCCACCACCTCTTGAATGAGCACAGGTGAGGAGCGCTGCCCAGAGCTGGTATTCCTGAGCTGACCTGCTCGCGGCGGCCCAGAATTCGTGCGCTGCAAACGCTGCCAGAGGCGAAACCGCTCCAATTCTTTCAGCACATCCAGGTGCAGATGGCCCAGCGCTTCCTGAAGAGCAGGTTGAGAACCTGAATGGGATGGGGACTGCTGTGCCGTAGGTACGGGTTGGGTAGTGTCTGGAAGAAGCGGAGAAGGACTCATAGACAGCCCACACTCAACTTAATACAAGTCTGACGGCAAACAATGCCGGTTAACTGTTGTGACAGCCGGAAACAGCTTAACAGGAGAACCTGCCTTGCCAACAAGGACTACCAGCGCTCTATTACCCTGCCATAAGACCATGACAGTCTTCTAGGACTTTGCCTCGAGGTAGAGGGCACACACATCTGCCGGCAGGTGCTGAAGCAAGATCTGGCGGGCAGAGGCAACGATGGCATCCACATCTTCTGGGGCAAGGTAGTATCCGTCGGCCTTGAGTTGGGCGGCAATGCGGGCCGGTGACCAGCCAAAGCAATCCCGCAGCAGCAGAATGAAGCGCAGGTCTCCCGGCAAGGTGTCCAAGCCGGCGCTTAAATAACAGGCCAGTGCCGGCGACAGAGAGGACTTGGTCCCGCCGCCACCAACAGCCTGCGAAGGAGCGGCTTCTTTCTCGGCAGGGATCCCGTCCAAAGCTTGGAGCAGCTCACGAGTTTGCTCTGCCAGCCAGGGTTGCAGCACGGGATCCCCTCGACCAGCCGCTTCTCCCAGAAGGCTGCGGACATCCAGGCGCTGTAGGCGCAGGTAAAGCCGCAACCAAACCTGTTCTCGATAGGCGGCCCATTGCTCGGGCGGCAGATGTTCGGCCAGGATCCCGTCCACCCACTTGCAGTAGCGGCAAAACAGGCCGATGAAGTAGCGCGCCACCTCCGGCTGCCGTTGAAAGGCCCGCAGCAGCTCCAGATCGCTGTAATGGGCCACCCCTCGCACGATGGGGGCATCGCATTCCGGCCAAAGGACAGTAGCTTCGGGCATCAGCATCTCTCCCGCAGAAAAATCCCTAGCTATTCTCCAGGATCTCCCGGCAGGCCGATAGCAACTGCTCCTGCTCCGGCAAGGTGCGTAGGCCAATGCGCAAGTAGCGCTCCCCCAACTCAGGAAAACTCAGGCAATCCCGCACCAGGATGCGGTGTTGCCGCAACAGCTTCTCCTGAATCTGGGTGGCAGAGCCGGGGCAGCGCGCCAGCACAAAGTTGGCTTGGCCGGGCCAGGGATCCCAGCCGGGCAGCGCCTGCAGACCGCTCAGCAAATGCTCCCGCGCCGTGGGCAGCCAGGCCAGGGTGCGCCGGCGAAAGTTTTCATCCGCCAGAGCCGCTGCCACCGCCACCGCCGCCAATCCGTTGACGCTCCAGGGATCCCGCCACTGCCGCCAGCGCCGCCAGTGATCCGGGTGCCCCACCGCAAAGCCAATGCGCAAGCCGGGCAGGGTGAAAAACTTGGTCAGGGAACGGATGACGATGGTGTTGGGGTGAGCTGCTAGATGGGGGATCACCGTTTGGCTGCGGGGCATTGCCGACAGACTGGAGTCAGAGCTCAGGCTGGGCGGATCCCGGGGAGAGTCCCCTGGCAGAAAGTCCATAAAAGCCTCGTCCACCACCACCCGCTCGAACTGGGGCAAAAGAGGCAGGATCTCTTGTTGCAGGAGCAGCCGGCCCGTCGGGTTGTGAGGGTTGTTCAGCCAAAGCACCCGGCTGCTCTTGCCTGCCGCCGGCAGGGGTTCTTGCAGAAGGCCAAAATCAGGGGATCCCTGAGCGGGGAAAAAAGGCAACGGCTTGACGGTCACCCCCGCCGCCGCCAGGGCCCGTGCATACTCCCCAAAAGCAGGCTGGGGCAGCCATACTTCCTGCCCTTGGGCATCGCGGGCGGCCCAGGTGAGCAACTCCGCCGCCCCATTGCCCACAAAAATCCACTCGGGCTCGACTGCCCAATGGTTGGCCAAGCAGATGCGCAAGTCGCGGTAGTCGGGATCCGGGTAGCGGCTGATCACAACCGGCTCTGCTGCGGACAGCGCCTGAGCCAGAGCTTGCAAGACCGACGCCGGGGGGCCAAGCGGGTTCAGGCTGGCCGAAAAATCCAGGATCTCCTCCGGAGAGCAGCCAGCAATCGCCGCTCCCCAAGCCTGATTGCCACCATGCCGAGGCCGCCCCATGCCTTGAGAAGAGCCTTACCCAGCAAGCGAGTCCCCACCCGGCGAAATTAAGATTTCCCCCCTGCCACTGCATCGCGGAACGACTTGCCCGCCGTAAAAGCGGGGACAATGCTTTCTGGGATCACCATCTTCTCGTTGGTCTTTGGGTTGCGACCTTCCCGTTGTTTGCGTTTGCGGGCCTCAAAGGAGCCGAAGCCCACCAGGGTCACTTTCCCCTTGGGTTCGCCGTTTTCATCGCGGGATGCGACCTCTTCAACGATGATCTCCAGCGCTGCCGAAATGACGGCCTCCGCTTCTTTTTTGGTTACGTTGGCGCGATGAGCGACGGCATCCACAAGCTCTGCCTTGTTCATCCTGATCTCCTCGTGAGTTAGGCAATAGGGTTAGAACAGTCTCTGGCCGCGTACTCGCGAGGGGCTGCGAAGCAACCACGGCCCAGAGTGTCTTCAGTCTGTAGGAGCGGGGCTTGCCCTGCACTGCGCCAAGGCGCCGCTGGCGCGAATGGCAGGATTGTGGCAGTTTGGCTCCAAATCACTGACATATTCTACAGCCAAGTTAGGTCAGAAGCCTGCTGGGATAGGGGTTTTAGGGGGGCTTGAGGCAATTTTTGGGAAAAAAGAGGCTGCGGAGATGATTTTTGTGCCCGGTCGGCTCACTTATGACTCAGGTCGGAAGTAGGCCCGCATCAGCTCGCGGAAGATCGGAGCCGCCCGGGATCCACCCCCACCGCCGCTGTTTTCCAGAAAGACCACGACCACCAATTCGGGCCGGTCGGAGGGGGCATAGCCGACAAACCAGGCGTGGGAGCGCCGCGGCGGATCCTCGGCGGTGCCGGTTTTGCCGGCGGTAGGGGGAAAGCCCGGCCCCAGGTTGGCGTTGCCGCCGGTGCCGTAGACCACCACATCCCGCAGCCCCTGTTGCAAGATCTCCAGGGTAGCGGGGGAGAGACCTACCTTCTGCCGCAGGGGCACGGGGCTTTCCGGGATCACCTGCTGCGAGAGCAAGGGACGCACCCGCCAGCCGCCGTTGGCCACCGCTGCTGTGACCACCGCCATCTGCAGCGGCGTGGCGGTGATAAATCCCTGGCCGATGGACATGTTCACCGTATCGCCCACATACCAAGGCTCGCGCCAGTGACGCTGTTTCCAGTCGGCGTCGGGCACCAGCCCCACAGCTTCCCCCTTAAGGCCGATCCCGGTCAATTGCCCCAGCCCGAAGCGGCGCGACCATTCTTGCAGGGGGGCGGCCTTGGTGCCCAGGGCAATCTGGTAGAAGAAGGTGTCGCTGCTGTAGGCCATCGCCTGGCGGTAGTTCAGCCGCCCGAAGCCGGCGCGGTTCCAGTCCCAGAACCTCCACCCGCCCACCTGGATGTAGGGGCCGGTCTGCAGCACCGTATCCGGGGGAAAGGCCCCCGACTCGATCCCGGCGGCGGTGGTGATGATTTTGTAGGTGCTGGCGGGGGGATAGGGCCGCAGGGCGCGGTTGAGGAAGGGAAAGTCCTGCTGTTGCAGGCTCTCCCACTGGGCTTGGGTGATGCGGCTGGAAAAGAGGTTGGGATCAAAAGTGGGATAGCTGGCCATGGCCAGGATCGAGCCGTCGCGGGGATCCAGGGCGACTACTGCTCCTTTCTGCTGGCCCAGGGCTTGCTCTGCCGCCTGCTGCAGGCGTACGTCCAAAGTCAGCTGCAGGGTGTTGCCCGGTTGGGGGGCTTGTTCTCCCAGCACCCGCAGCACTTCTCCCATGGCGTCCACCTCCACCTGGCGCCCGCCCCACTGGCCGCGCAGATGGCTCTCGAACAATTCCTCCACGCCCATCAGGCCGACGATATCCCCCAAGCGATAGCTGGGATCGGCCCGCAGTTGTTCTTGCGAGATCTCGCCGGTATAGCCCAGCAGGTGGGCGGCCAAGTCGCCATGGGGATAAAACCGCACCGTCTCCGCCTCCACCATCACCCCCGGCAGTTCGCGGCTCATCTCTTCCAGTTGAATGACCACCTGGGGGCTGGCGTTGCGCAGGATGCGTACGGGAAACGGGGAGCGGTAGCCGGCCTGTTCCAGCTTTTGGGCGATTTCTTCGGGGGCCATGTTCAAGGCTTGGGCCAGCTTGGGGATCGTCTCCTGCCAGCCCTGCCGCGACTGCACCAACGGCCACAGGAAGACTGAGTGGGAGAGCTGGCTGCCCGCCAGCAGCACGCCGTTGCGATCCACAATGCGCCCCCGTTCCGGCGGCTGGGGCAAGAGGCGAATGCGGTTGGTATCGGCCAACTGGCGGTAATACTGGGTGCGCACCAGTTGTAGGTAGGCCAGGCGGGATCCCAGCCCTCCCAGGAGCAAGCCGCTGGCCAGCAGGAGCAAAACCAGGGCCCGATAACCCTGACCCACCGTTTTGGCCGGCGGGGATCCCAGCCAGCGAGGGCTACTGGTCGGCGGGGGAAGGACGCGGCGCGGGTCGGGGGGCCTGGAGTGGGGGGAAAACAGGGTTTTGGGATCCCGTTCCGCGGATGTGGTGATCTTGCCAACAGGGTAAAGTTTGGCCATGAAGAATTGCCGAATAAAGCTGCAACCCATCCACCCAGCGCACAAGGTTGAATGCCTGGGCGGTCTCTCTCAGCCAGTATCCCCGGCTGCGGCCAGCCTCGTCCAGGAGGGTTGCCGTGGATAGGGCAGAACAACAGCGGCTACGACAGGCTGCCTGGCTGATGCTGGGCAATGGCCTGCGCCTGGGGTTGTCCGGGGCCTATTTCATCCTGCTGGCGCGGCTGTTGGGGCCGGAAGCCTTTGGGGTGTTCTCCGCCATCTTGGCCTGCAGCAACCTGGCCGCCCCGTTTGGCCATTGGGGCCAGTCGGAACTGCTGATCCAGCGCCTGAGCGGCCGGGGATCCGCGGCGGCTGCCCAGGAGATCGGCCCCAGCTTGTGGTTGGCGGGGCTGGGCTGCGGGGGGATGACGCTGCTGTTAACACCTCTGTTGAGCCTTTGGCTGGCCGGGATCTCCCCCCTCGTGGTGGGGATCCTGCTGGGGAGCGACCTGCTGTTTATCGCCATCCCTGAGGTGTACAGGGGGATCCTGATCGGGCAAGAGCGGGTTGCCGGCGTGGCTCTCATCGATACCGGCATGGCGCTGGGGCGGGTTGGCGCTGTGCTGCTAGCGGTGGCTCTGGGTTGGGGATCCCTGGTGCAGTGGGCCGTGCTGTACGGCCTGATGGTGCTGGTCGTGCTGCTGCTGATGGCGCGGGGGATGGGACGGTGGAGCAAGCCTTCTCCCCCCTTGGCCTGGAGAGATCTGGGGGAACGGCTGGCGGCGGGCTGGGATTTTGCCGTGGGGCTGGCGGCGGCAAAAACCTTCACCGATTTGGACAAGCTGCTTTTGCCCCGTCTGGCCTCGGCAGCAGCGGGAGGGCTCTACAGCGCCGCCTACCGGGTGATCAACTTCTCGCAAACGCCGATGATCGCCCTGCTCACCAGCCATTTTGCCGAGCTGTGCCGCCAAGGGCAAAAGGGCCTACGGCAAGGCTGCCACTACGCCTGGCAGCTCTTCCCTTGGGTGGTGGGCTACGGCAGTTTGGCCGCCCTGGGGGTGGCGCTGGGCTCCTACGGGATCCCCTGGGTGCTGGGGTCGGCTTACCGAGAGACGGCCCTCATCCTGCGCTGGCTCAGCCCGGTCATCCTGCTGGAGGGGATCCACCTGCTGCTGTCTCACCTGCTCACCGCAGCCGGGCTGCAAAAGCCCCGCAGCCGTCTGCAACTGGCGGCACTGGGTCTGAACGGGCTTTTGAATGCGGTTTGGATCCCAAGGTGGGGTTGGCAGGGGGCGGCCTTAGCGACCTTGCTGTCGGAGCTGGCTTTGGTGCTGGCCTTGCTGCTATTGGTTCGCAGGCAATGGTGCTCTTGGGAGAGATCGGGACTTACGGGGCCTTGATGATTTTGTAGGTGGCTTTGGCGTCGGGGCCGAAACTGATCACATCTCCCGACCGGAGCTGGTGGGTGGTCAATTTCTGTCCGTTGATCAACAGGCCATTGGTGCTGGGCCGACCTTCCAGATCCCCATCCAAAATGCGGTAGCAATATTCTCCCTCTCGCTCGGCAGGAACCCGCAGCAGCATGGCGTGGTAACGGGAAGCAAACTGAGAGTTGAGACAAATGTCGTTCGCCAAGTCCCGACCGATGAAGTATTTGGCGGATCCCAGCACCTGAGTACGGCGGCCATCTCGGTCTTCCACGATCAAGATGTGCTGCTGAGTGCCGGAAGGAGAAGGCGCAGACTCAACCATACTTCTGCTGTGAGACCAGTATTGAAGTGTACCCCACACTATACCTAAGTTTGGCCCTCTTCCTGCCATTGCCGGGCCTGACCGATCCGATGGCTAGCGAGGGATGTTCTGGAGCAGTGGGCCAACCCAGCCGGGAAAGAGGGTGTAAGCTCCTACCGCCCATTGGGCCATGCCCACCACCACCTCCGACTTGGACTGGCAAGCGGCGTCCCAAATGGCTTCGGCCACTTCTTCTGGCCGGCTGGCCCAAAAACTCTCCAGCGCCTGTTGCATTTGCTCGCGGGCTTTCCCACCTGAGGCTTGGGATTGGCCGTCAGCAGGGGACTCCGGCCCCCCCTCATCCAGAAAGATGGCTCGCTTGAGAAAATCGCTGCTGACAATGCCCGGATGAACACCGATTACCTGGATCCCGTGGGGTTGCAGTTCCAGACGCAGCGCCTCTGTCAGCCCGCTGACTGCGTACTTGCTGGCACAATAGGCGCTCATTTGGGGCAGGGGCATTTTGCCGCCGATGGATCCCACGTTGATGATCTGACCTTTTTTGCGCTTCAGCATATCGGGGAGCACGGCCCGGATGGTGTACAAGTAGCCCCAAAAATTGACCGCCATCAGCGCCTGCCAGTGTTCCAGGGTGGTTTGCAAAAAAGGTCCGCTCATACAGATGCCGGCGTTGTTGATCAGGCAATCGATGCGGCCATAGCGTTCTAGGGTTCTCTCCACCAGGTTTTGCACCTGTTCTGGCTGCGTGACATCGGTGGGAACGGCCAAGACCTCGGCGTTTAGACTTTGCTCCAGGTCGATGGCCGTTTGCTTCAAAGTTTCGGCAGTGCGGGCGGCCAGGGCCAAGCGGTACCCCCCACGGGCAAAGGTGAAGGCGGTGGCTCTGCCGATGCCTTCGGAAGCGCCTGTAATTAAAACAACATCGGCCATCCTGCTTCTCCGCAAATCTGGACAGGGATCCCTCTACCTGTTGTAGCTTCTTTGAGGGTTGGGGATCCCTGCTTGGTCTGAGAGCTTAAGATACGGAACGGTAGCGAAGATAGGGTTTATGGCCTCTACCTACTCATTTGATATCGTCAGCGACTTCGACCGGCAGGAACTGGTGAATGCCGTGGATCAAGCCCGGCGGGAGATCAAACAGCGCTATGACCTCAAGGATACCCAGACAGAAATGGAGCTGGAGGAGGGATCCCTGACCATCACCACCGCCAACGACATGGCCCTCAACTCCATTCGGGAGCTGCTCCTCACCAAAGCGGCCAAGCGGGGCCTCTCCCTGAAAATCTTCGACTTCCAGCCGCCGGAGAGCGTCGGCGGCAACCGGGTGCGCCAAGTGGTTCGCCTCAAAAAGGGCATTGATGCCACGCTGGCCAAGCAGATCGCCAAGCAGATCCGCGACAACTTCAAGAAAGTGCAGCCTTCCATTCAAGGGGATCTGGTGCGGGTTTCCGGCAAGGATAAGGACGAGCTGCAAGCGGTGATTCAAATGCTCAAGCAGCAGGACTACCCGGTGGCGTTGCAATTTGTTAATTATCGCTAGGGAACCGTTGAGCCTCCGTCCCTTCCCCCTCAATTCCCATCCAAATTCAGGATCGCTGGACTCACAGCAAGGCAACGGTAATGCAACAGTTCGTTCACATTTCCAACTCCCCTCTTCTTCTGGGGGCAGGGGTGAGGGTTATAGTCATTTCAAACAGCAATGAAACGGTTCGTTACGTCGTTATTGCTCCGCAACGCCGTCGCGAACGCGCCGCTCTAACTCCCCTCTCCCTCAGGGAGAGGGGCTGGGGGTGAGGGCTGGGAGAGGGGCTGGGGGTGGTCGCGTAAGCGGCGCGGAGCGCTTGGGCCTCAGGGAGAGGAACTGGTCGAAGAGCGCTTGGGGAAATGAGCGCCTGGGAGCTGTTTCAATCTAGTCTGAAATGACTACAGCCTACCCCCTTTAAAGCCTGAGTTGCCGGCCAAGTGGGGTCGGAAACTTTGCCGAGCGATCTTGTGCACGTGGCCGACGCAATCAAGCCAACAAGTCCTTGAGAACCTCATTGGAAAACAGCCAGCCCTCCGGCGGGATCAGCCGCAGCCGCCCGGCCTCACAACTGGCCCAACCCTTCTCAAAATAGGGATCCAGTCTCTCCAAGGCTTGCTTCAGCTTGTTGTCGCCAAAACGCTCTTGTAAATGGCCTAAATCCAGCCCTTCTTGTAAGCGCAACCCCAACATCAAAGTATCCATCCAAACTTCCTCTGGGGATGCTTCCGGGGGGAGGGGGTGGGCTTTGGCTTTCACCTGCTCAAAATAGTCGTAAAGGGTTTTGGGCTGCTGAATGCGCCGTCCCTCTTCGTAGCCGACGGATCCCATGCCAAAGCCAAAGTAAGGGCGATTTTCCCAGTACACCCGGTTGTGGCGGCAGGCATACCCAGGGCGGGCAAAATTGGAGATCTCATAGTGAATGTAGCCTGCTTGGGTGAGCAGCTCTCGCGCCATCAAGTACATTTCAACTGTGATTTCCTCAGTGGGCAAAGGTGCATCTCCCGGTCGGTACATCCGACCAAATCGGGTTCCCGGCTCAATCGTTAAATCATAGATGGAGACGTGGGGCGGGTTGATTTCAAGAACAGCCTGCAGCGATTGCTGCCAGTGCTCCAAGGTCTGGTAGGGCAGCCCAAAGATCAAATCCAGATTGAAATTATCGAAGCCCACCGCCTGCAAGTCGGCCACAGCTTCGTAAACTTCTTCCACCCCATGCAGGCGGCCACAGGCGGCCAGCAGCTCAGGTTGAAACGCCTGTACCCCCAAGCTGATGCGGTTAACCCCCAGATCCCGGTAGCCCGCCAACTGCTCCCGCGTCAGGGTGCCAGGGTTGGCCTCCAGCGAGATCTCGCAGTTGGGATGAAACGGGATCCTCTCCCGCAGTTGAGCCAAGATCCGGCCCAACTGCTCCACCGTCAGCAGGGAAGGGGTGCCGCCGCCGAAAAAAATGCTGGTCAAAGGCTGGGGATCCCCGGCCAAATGGCGGTAGCGGTAGGCGCCGCCGATCTCCTGGCAGAGCCTCTGCACATAGGTTTCCATCAGCTCGCGGGTGCCCAGGCCGGTGGCAAAGTCGCAGTAGTAACAGCGCTGCCGGCAGAAGGGGATGTGCAGATAGGCTGCTGCGGGCCAGCCAAGCTGAGTGGAGAGGATAAGGTTTTCCTCAGATGCTGCAACTACCATAGCTCCCTACCTTGCTAAAACCACTATACTGGTAGGCTCCTAAACGCTTTAGGAAAAGGGATCCCATGAAAGCCGTGCGCCTGGCGGTGATCGACTATGATGCCGGCAACTTGCATTCGGCTTGCAAAGGGCTGGAGCGGGCCGGGGCCGAGGTGCAGCTAGTAACAGAGCCGGCTGGGCTGGAGGCTTTTGATGGCATTGTCCTGCCCGGCGATGGGGCTTTCGACCCGGCCATGCAGCAGTTGCGGGCGCGGGGCTTTGAAGAGGCAATCCGAGCAGCAATCGGGCGGCAGCAGCCCTTTTTGGGCATTTGCCTTGGGCTGCAGGTTTTGTTCGAGGGCAGCGAAGAAGGGACAGAGCCAGGGCTGGGCCTTGTGCCGGGGCGGGTGCAGCGCTTTCGACCGGAGCCTGGCCTGCGCATCCCCCACATGGGCTGGAACCAGTTGCACCTTACCCAGCCCCAGTCTCCTCTTTGGGCAGGGATCCCCGACCAAAGCTGGGTTTACTTTGTCCACTCCTACCACGCCGTGCCCAGCGACCCAAGCTGGGTGGCCGCCACCACCCAACACGGCAGCCAAACCTGCGTGGCCGCCATTGCCGGCGGCGCTTTGTTGGCCACCCAGTTTCACCCCGAAAAGTCCGGCCCGGTTGGTTTGAAGATCTTGCAAAACTTCGTGGACTTTGTGGCAGGATCCCTGGCCTAGACCTCGATTTTTCCCAAGCCCCATGAACTACTGGCTGATGAAATCGGAGCCCAGCGTCTACAGCATCTGGGATCTGCAGCGGGAGGGCCAAACCCTTTGGGACGGCGTGCGCAACTACCAAGCCCGCAACTACCTAAAAGCCATGCAGGTTGGGGATCGCGCCTTTTTCTACCACTCCAACGCCAACCCCCCCGGCATAGCCGGCCTGATGGAGATCCGAGAAACCCAGGTGGTCGATCCCAGCCAGTTTGATCGCACCAGCCCCTACTACGATCCCAAGTCAACCCCTGCGGATCCCCGCTGGCACACGGTGCGGGTGCACTTTGTTGCCGCCTTTGAGCGCTTGATCCCTTTGGCCGAGTTGCGAGCTGCCTTCACCCCCGATGAGCTGGAGGTGGTGCGACGAGGCACGCGCCTGTCGGTGATGCCCGTTCCCCAGGTTGTTGCCGAGCGGCTGCTGGCATTGGCGACTGCTCCTACTTAGCTGCTTCCGTTTCTGAAGATTCAGAGCGCAAAGAGATACAGCGTACCTGAAGCTTCTTAACGAATCCGAAAAATAGGAAACTGGGTATTCAACACCTGCCTAGGATTGAGAAAGCGACCTAGGGCGAGGTCATTGTGGCGCTGCGCGATGAATACGCTCATTGGAACCGAGCCATTATTCAATGGGCAACACTGGGAGTTCCTTACAACACGCCAGTCTACCTTAGTGTAGATCAAAAAGTTTTAGCAGGTCTGGGCCTAGGCACAGTTAAGGATTTCTGCCAAGCCGTGCGCGCCCAGGTGGCAGATGGCAATCGGCTGCAGTTATCGGCTTTGCAAAACCAGGGATCGTCCGAACCGGCAGGGGTGGCCTTCTTGGCGCTGATGGTACTCGCCGCCAACGACATGATGAGAGATGACAAGCTGGATGCCAATGACTTCTTCACCCATTTTTGCCAACGGTTGGAAATACCTGGCGACACCCGTCCGATAGGGATGAAAGCCGGAGATGAAGAAAGCTTGTGGCAGGAGTGGAACCGGTGGCTAGAGGAAAAAGGATGGATTGCCACCGCCAAACCAGGGGAAGGCTCGCGCCGGTATTTGAATTACCCCATTTCCCAGGCCTTGCTGCGGGAGGCGGACACCCAAAAGTTATGTCGCATGTTTTACGAGAAAAAGTGGACTACGGCCCGCAGCGAAACCCAGTTGCTGGTGGATTTGGCGAGCGAAAAGAACCTAAACCAACATCTGGCAGAGCTGCTGGACGACCGCCAGCGACACGAAGTCCTGGGCGCCGAAATCCTAGCCGTCCATCAAGAGTGGTTGGATGCAGGACGCCCGGAACCGCAACGATTTAGCCGAGCGTACCAGCCCCCCACGCGTCTGACTGCGGGGCTGTATCGCACCGAGGATCGGTGGGGGGATCCAGCATACTACCTTTATCCCAAGCTGCCGCGTCACTGGCCAGTTGCAGAGGTGACGGTAGAAAACTTAGGTCGCCTGCGCTTGGAGCGCGCAGGTTGGTTTTACCCCGTTGGCAAGCCACTCTCTGCTGGCGATCTAGCTGAGGGGAGAGCCTGGCCTATTCGCGGCCATGCCCACTTGCGGGAGCTCCAACTGCCGGCTCGAGATTTCTGGGTCTTGGTGCCCGATCCTGAGAACCCTGAGTCCGGTGCTCTAGCCAGTTGGGGAGCGCCCAAACTTGGCAGTCACTTCACTGTGTTGTTTCGGGAAGCCCTGTGGCCGGATTTGCAGCGGCTGCGCGAAGAAAGCCTGCTGCAATGGTCGGGCGAGCGCCAGCCTGCGTTTGCCGAAACTTCTGACTGGTGGGAAATCCAAGAATGTCAGGTGCTGGCCCCCGTATGGGACGGTTTGTTTTTACAACATCCCGAGTTGAAAGAAGCCTTGCAGCCGCGCGATCGCCTGCACATTGCCTTGAGTGGCGGATTACGGGTACCCCAAGGACGGGCTTGGCTGAAGGATCACTTACCACAGGTGACCGTGTACGGATTTCAGCCTACGGCAGCGGTGACCCTGACTGAAGTGGTCACTGGGAACATATACCTTCAAGGAGACCATCGCTCTACCAACCAGCCTTGGGATTTGCCAGCAGACTTACCTCCTGGTACTTATCGAATCCAAGTTCGGAGCGGAACTGCCCACCAGGAACGCTCTTTAAAGATTCTGAATTGGGATGATTTGTCATTAGCTTGTGTAGTAGGAGAATGATCTTATGTCTAAGCTGATTTACTGGCTCTTTCACACTCATTGCAAGAAATTTAAGCCACAAAAGCTGCTAGAGCACTTACAGAAGCGAATTGCTAAAGAAAATTTAGTAGATGTCATATCTCATGTTCGAATTGAGAAAGGTATCAAGAAAAAAGGCGAGTACTACTTCTACTTGGGTATTGATCCGAAGGCACGCCCTGATTGGGAATCCAGACAAAAAGACAATCTTGAGAAATTTCTTAAAACAATAAGCGGTATTAATAAGGCTGCAAGGCAAGAATTTTACTGGGAAGAAATTCGACACATGGTGGGTATCGCCTACGATTTAGAGCAGGATATCCAAACTATAAGGTATTTCGAAGTCAAACGGCTGCCTAAAGTCAACCCATTTCGTTTGGAAACACCTATAGCTGAGTCGGCAGAAAGCGATCGCTCTCGAGCGTGCGAACAACTGCTTTGGTGGCTATCGGCAGCCGGTTCCGGTTCTTGGGAAACCTTTCAAGCCGTATGCGATCGCCTAGACCTACCCCAACCACGTCGGTTGTTGCGTCGGCTACAATTGCTGGGGCATCTCACGGTGGCTCGAGATGGCAGACGCTGGCAGATGCAGCCGCCTTCCTTGCAGCCGGTCGGTGAAAATTGCTACGTGCTGTACGGTCAGCGGAATGCAGCTCTCCAGAAAGATCTTCAGCAATTGGGTCGCCTTGAGGAGATCCCCCAATCTCGAAAGGATGTGCCACCCTGCTGGCAGTTCGAGCTGCAGACTGATGTTGCCACGGCGATCGCCAAGTTGCGAGCCAGCTACCCTACCCTAGGCATCCGCCCGGTCGAGGCTCCTCCCCAGTGGGACAATTGGGTGGCTACACTGGACGTTGTCGATTGGGTGCCACTCCACCGCTATCGGCTGAAGCGTTATGATGGGAGCCACTTCGCAGACGTGCCGACTGCTGAGGAAACAGGTTTCTACGAATTGCATGAGAAGGGATCCCCACAACAGCATGCCCTGTTCTACGACCGCGAGCAAGACAGGTGGTACAGCGGCGAGTGGTACGGCTTACGTTTTTTGGCTTTGACTCGCCTTGCTTCCGAAAACCTATCAGTTAAGTACGACCCAAATAGCCGAGAATTATCGATCCCTATCAGCCAGCGCTGGCCGCTAGCCTACGAACGCTATTTGGTCATGCAATCCGGCTGTTTGCCTTGCTACAGACCTGAAACAGAGGAACTGGTTTATCAGAACATTACGCCAACTGCATGGCAAATCATCGGCGAGCGGCTGCCGCTGCTCGATTTGGAGAAATAGCTAAGGTTTTTGCCCAAAGCCAAGGAGAAATCATGTACGACCTCATCGGCACCTATCAGCGATTGGATCGAATCTATCAGCTTTACATTAAGAGTGCTTTTCCCTTACGGTATCCTGCTCTTAGCGCCGAGCGCGATCGCCACTTGCATTACAGCCCTGATCATCCTCTGCTCAGTGTTCCTCCTCTACTGGAGCCCACACCCGTCTACCCTTCTTCTGGCAAAACCCTCGAGGAAGCAGCAAAAGATTTACCCGCTGGCTATGAAGACTTGGCCTACCTCGGTCGTTCCTTGTTCCCGAACTTACCCCTCTATGAGCACCAATGGCAGAGTTTGAAAGCAGCCATCGTTGATCAAAAGGATATTGTGGTAACGACGGGAACTGGCTCCGGCAAGACCGAGTGTTTTTTGTTGCCAATTCTAGCCCACCTTGCGCGGGAATCCCGTAGTTGGGATCCGATGTCTAAAAGCGGGGATACGTTTTGGTGGCAGGAGGAAGACAATCCAAATTGGGTGCCACAGCGCCAAGAGCAAAAACGACCGGCGGCAATCCGGGCGCTCATTCTCTATCCCCTAAATGCTTTGGTGGAGGATCAATTGCGCCGGTTGCGCAAAGTGTTGGATGGCCCAGAAACCCATGAATGGCTTGATCGCGAGCGGGGTTGCAATCGCATCACCTTCGGTCGTTACACGGGTCAGACCCCCCTCCCCGGCTATCCCACTTCCGATAAGGTCAAGGAATTAGCCCGGCAATTGCGAGAGTTGCAAGCGGAGCAGGAAAAGGT
This sequence comes from Synechococcus sp. OH20, assembly GCF_047502685.1. Taxonomy (NCBI): domain Bacteria; kingdom Bacillati; phylum Cyanobacteriota; class Cyanophyceae; order Synechococcales; family Synechococcaceae; genus Synechococcus; species Synechococcus sp. OH20. Next base: position 37,738 of record NZ_JANSIQ010000052.1, read on the forward strand.
TGCCGTCCAGAGCCAAGACCCAGATTTGAGGTTTTACTTTCCGCGCTTGGATGGAGGAGAAATGCGCTCGCGCTGGGATATGCAAGCGCATCCCCCGGACATCTTGATTACCAACTATTCCATGCTCAACATCATGCTGATGCGGCAAATCGAGGCCGGGATGTTCGAGCAAACGAAAAGGTGGCTGCAAGAGAATCGCGAGCGCAAATTCTTGCTCGTGGTCGATGAGTTGCACACTTACCGAGGGACGCCAGGCTCAGAAGTGGCCTACTTGCTGCGCTTACTGCTGTACCGTTTGGGGCTAACAGTCAACTCAGAACAACTGCAGGTTTTGACCACCAGTGCCAGCTTGGAAGAGGGCGAGGCAGGCCGCAAGTTTCTCCGGGAGTTTGTTGGGCGCGATCGCTTTGTGGTGATTGCCGGGGAACAAGTTCCTCCGGTTCCCAAGGCGCCAGCACAAGTGCGTCAGCATCAAGCTGCTTTTGCTCAGTTTGCCAGCGATGTGCAGCCGGATCCCCTCCAGCCGCTGCGCCCTCTCCCAGTCACTAAAGAAGCCCTGACGAGGCTGGTGCGGGCTTTGGGCGGCGATCCCAGCTTGGGATCCCCAGAGCAGGCTTTGGGGGAGTGCCTCGAGGGACTCAACGTTGCAGATGCGCTGCGGGAGGCCTGTCGGCAGGCTAGCGGCAGCGTGCGCGCCACCCCCATCCAAAAAGTTGACCAGCAACTGTTTCCAGGCGCACCCGTGCCTGCAGGCGGTCTGGTCTCTGAGGCCTTGCGGGGACTGTTGATGGCAACGGCAGTAGCGAAGCGAGAAGATGGGCGATCGCCCCAGCCCGTGCGCGGCCACCTCTTCTTTCACAACCTGCAAGGCCTGTGGGCGTGCAGCAGCCCCAAGTGCAGCGTTGCCCAACGCCCTCAAGAGGACAACCAACCCCCTCCGCCTATCGGTGCCTTACATAGCCAGCACCGCCTCAGTTGCGACTGCGGGGCACGGGTTCTGGATTTGATCGTCTGCGAAGTTTGCGGGGAGGTATTCCTAGGGGGTTATGCTTACTCGTCTGGCAAGTCGGTTATCCTCACTCCCGATCAACCTGATCTAGAAGGCATTCCCGATTTAGTAAGCCTCACCCAAAAATCCGGGAACTATCGCGTTTTTTGGCCCCTCCCCCATGACCCAGAACCTTGGGCGACCGAGCCGCAAGATCTGGAGTGGAGCGCTGGAAAAGTCAAGCGGCGGTGGGTCGAGGCCAAACTCAACCCCGCTACGGGCGAACTCAACAAAGAGAAGACACCTCCTAAAGAAGGCGAGGTTCCTGGCTGGGTGTACCAAGTAGAGGCCGAGAACCAGCCTGCCTTGCCGACCCGTTGCCCGCGCTGCGATACCGATCGCGCCCGCCGCGAAGCCTATCCCACCCCGCTACGTGTGCATCGCACTGGATTTCAGAAAGCCTGTCAGGTGATTGCCGGCGCTTTGTTGCGGGAAATGCCGACGCCGCAATCCCGCAAGCTGGTGATTTTTTCCGATAGCCGCCAGGACGCCGCCAAATTGGCTGCTGGGATGGAAATGGATCACTACCGCGATATGGTGCGCTTGTTGCTGGTGCGATTGGCGCGGGAGTACTGGCAAGACCTGCGGGCTTTTCTGCGCAGCATTTTACCTACCCCAGAGCAACGGCAGCAACGGTTGCGCGGCTATCCCAAGCTGCTGGAAGACGTTGAGCGGATGGCGGAGGATTGGGCGGCACGCAATCGCTTTGCCAATCTGCAGCCTACCCTTGCTACCGAGGCATTGTTTTGGGCGCAGGACATGCCGCCGGCCGATCCTGAGGCACGCCAACAATGGCTAGCAATGCTCGAGTCTTACCCCGGGCAAGTTCCACTCCTCAAGCTTCGACGCACTCTGGCAGACCGCCTCTTACAGTTGGGACTATGCCCTGGTGGTATGTCCTTTAGCGCCCTCTACTATGCCATCAACAAGGATCGGCATCACTGGACGGAGCTTTACAACTGGCAAAACAACCCAATAACACGAAGAGCCGACCGCCCGACTCCAGAGCAAGAAAAACACCTGGACAAGCTCAATGCCTACTTGGCCGATGAAATGATGTTCGCGCTGTTTGCCCATGCGGTCAGAAACATTGAGTCTTTTGGCCAGGGCTATGTTACGGCTCAAGTTCCTCCAGAGCTACAAGATGTTGTGAGTGCAGTCATTCGTCAACTGGGAATTCGCAAGCGGCATCGATTCTCTAGGTACTACGAGGGTGGTTCTAACGGGGAATTGCCGAAGTATGTGGTTCGATACCTGGAAAAGTTAGGGCTGAAATCCCAGATCGAGCAGGAGTTGCGCAAGATCTGTCGCAGTAGCTCGGGCAGACTGGTTTTGGATCCAGATCGCCTCTACTTCGTGCCCGTCTCTCGCGAAGGTCTTCAAGGCTATCGCTGTCCTCAGTGCAGCGCCTTTTATTTGCACGCTGCGGGGGGATGGTGCCCCGAATGCAGCAGCGGTCGCAACACCAGCCAACGCTCTGACTCGCAGGCCATCAAACTGCAGCCGAGTAGCTTGCCGCGCGACTTGGACTACTACGCCTACCTCTCCGACCCTGACAACGAACCGTTTCGGATGAATGCTGCCGAATTAACTGGCCAAACGGACAAAGAGGAGCGCCTCAAACGGCAGCGCTGGTTTCAGGACGTATTTTTGGAAGGGGAAATACCGCTGGCTCAGGGGATTGATTTGCTGAGCGTAACCACCACCATGGAAGCCGGGGTAGACATCGGCGGGCTGTTGGCGGTGATGATGGCGAACATGCCGCCCCGCCGTTTCAACTACCAGCAGCGAGTGGGCCGAGCCGGGCGGCGCGGCGCAGGGATCTCCCTGGCAGTTACGTTTTGCCGGGGTCGCAGCCACGACGATTTTTACTTTCAGCGCCCCGAGGCCATCACCGGCGATCCGCCACCTCCCCCTTACATCGATCTGCGCAGCCGTAGTATTGCCCAGCGCGTCGTCGCGAAAGAAGTCTTGCGGCAAGCTTTTCAGAAAGTCTCGCAGCAAGATCTATCTGCCGCAGCGGATCTTGAAGACGTGACCAGCGTCCACGGCGAATTTGGCCTAGCTGAAAACTGGCCCAAGGTGGAACCGTCGGTTCGCCAATGGATTGCCAGCCATCCCCAGGAGATTCAGAACGCGATCGCCCAACTCTGCCAGCAAACTTACATTTCAGAAAACGAGCAACGAGCTTTGTATCGCTACATTGGCGAGGAGTTGGTTGATAAGATTAGCGAGATTGCCGCTTCCAATGCCTACAGCCAAACTCAACTCAGCGAACGTTTGGCCAATGCTGGCATTTTGCCCATGTTTGGCTTTCCTACAGGGGTGCGATTGCTCTACACCCGCTGGTCAGCTAGCCAAGGTACCATCGATCGCAACTTGGATACGGCAATCGCCCAATTTGCCCCAGGGTCAGAAATCGTCAAAGATCGGGCGGTGCACACTGCCTGCGGATTGGTGGAGTTGGTGCCTCACAAGGGAGGTGTGCAATCGCGTCCCGGTTTGGTGCCTGCCCTTGGCCAACCCAACCGCTGGTTGGGATTTTGTCGCAACTGCCAAGCCATGATCGAGGACTACCAGCCTCAGCGACCCCTTTCTTCTCCTCCTTTGGCTGAGCCCAAGCTGCCGGAGCAAACGTGTCCTGTATGCCAGCAACCCACCCTCCGCTGTCTCGATGCCCGTGAGCCGACAGGCTTTTTCACCACCTTGGAGCCGCGGGATTTCGACGGTCAATTTGAGTGGCAACCCCGCGTTAGCCGGCCCACCCTGGGCGTGCCTGAGCTTGAGCGCGAAGCGAAGACTGGTAACGCTCACCTGCAGGGTGGCAGCGGCAACGTTCTAATCGTCAACGATCGCGGCGGCGAGGGTGGTTTCCGGCTGCAAGCGGCGGAAGTTTTTGGCCAGAAGCAGGCGGGAGCCTATGTCTGCCTCGATCCCTATTCGCAAGCCCAAGGGGAACAAGTCAAAGGGATCGGCCCTACCTATCGAATTGCCTTGCTGTCCAAGCGACGCACTGATGTGCTGCTGGTCGGCTTTCAGACTTGGCCAACTGGCGTGTTTGCCGACCCAAGGACTTTGGAAGGGCGAGCAGCTTTGTATTCTTTTGCGTTTTGGTTGCGGGCGGCTGCCTGTGCTTTTCTGGATGTGGATCCTGACGAGTTGCAAGCCAGCTTTCAGACCACAGCAGAGGCCGGTCGAGTAACAGGTCAGGCTTTTCTGTTTGATAGGCTGGAGAACGGCGCAGGGTATTGCCTCTACCTTGCCCAGCCGGAAGTTTTCTCGAAGCTGCTAGAACAGGAGGACTTGTCTCGGCCCAACAGTTTAGCCGACCGTTGGCTGCAGCACCAAGAGGGCTGCGACACGTCTTGCAACAACTGCTTGCGCGATTATTACAACCTGGTTTACCACGGGCTGTTGGACTGGCGGCTGGCCTTGGATATGGCTCGCCTCCTGCGAGATGCTGAGGCGCCGGTCGATTTGCAAACCCCTTGGGGGGAAGGTCAGGAGAATCCTTGGCGGCGCCTGGTGGAGCGAGCACTGCCGCCGCTGCTGGAAAACTTAGGCTTCCAGAGAGCGCCTCAGGACTTTCCGCTGCCGGTGTGGACGGGAAATAAAGGACGGGAAGTGCGGATCGTGCGCCATCCCCTCTGGACTGACGGGCACCCTATCTGGCAACAAACTTTTGGGCAGGTTCAGCAAGCTTATCCCCAGGCCAACATTCAGGCAATCAATCCCTTCTTGACCCTGCGGCGACCGGGGGATGTCTTGGCGAAGACAACAAAACCTACCCGCTCTAAGCATTCATAAACCTGAAAGTTCAAATAGGTGTGCAGCCGGCTTGAGAATAGCTGTTCGCTGGCCGCAGTTCTAGAGTCGGCTGGAGACGAGCAGCAAATAGTTAAGCTAGCTACAAAACCTCTGACTTGTTGCTTGGGCTCTCTGAGAATGGAGCGATGTGATTTAAGTGGGGATCCCTCAATACTCGAAGGTCATGGGCGGGAAGCGGCAGGGACGGGATCTGAGCTTGGCCGGTTCAGAGGCGGGGGCAGGATCCCGAAAAGCTTCTGCCTGCTGCTGGAGGTGTTGCATGGCCTGCTCGATTTCCTGGAGCCGGGCCTGAATTTGCCCTTGCCGCTCTTGGATAGACTCCAGCTCCTGGTTGAGGCGCTGCTTTTCCACGGTGAGCTGCTGCATTTCGGCATAGAGAGCGGATTCGGTTTGGCGGCGCGGGATCGAGCGCAGTTTGGGGCGGGGGCGAGTTCGGGGCACACGGGGCAAGCTCATAAGTGGGGATCCCAGAAAACGGCTTGCGCCCATCGTAGCCTGCTCTTGGCGGCCCTTCCATTCCTGGGTAGGATCCAATTCGTCTGGCGTGGAAAACGGCGATGGTAGAAACTGGGGCAGAGCTGCTGCAACGCTACGGCAGCGGCGAGCGCGACTTCAGCAACAGCCAACTAACCGGGGCTGACCTGGCCGGGGCCGACCTGGCCGGGATCGATTTGGGGGGGGCTATTCTCCGGCAGGCCAAGCTGGCCTCTGCCAATCTGGAGCGGGCCTACTTGAGCGGTGCCGACCTCAGCCAAGCCGATCTGCAGGGATCCAACCTGCGCCTGGCCAATCTAGAAAAGGCCAAGTTGCAGGGATCCCGACTGCAGGGAGCCAACTTGCGTGGAGCCAACCTGGCCGAAGCGGACTTGAGCGGTGCCGATCTCAGCCAAGCGGACTTGGCGGGGGCCAACCTCACCGGAACCAACTTAAAGGGATCCCTTCTTGCCCAGTGCAAACTCAAGCTGGCCAACCTGCGCGGGGCCTGCTACGACAGCACCACCCAAATAGAAGCAGATGTCGCCCCGGCAGAGCTGGGCATGGTGCAAGCCTAGAGTTCCGGCTCCAGATCGAGGATCTCCTGGATCTCAGAATGGGTATAGCCCACCGCCCGCAACTTCTCCGAGACCGTCTCAATCTCTTCTGAAGACAGATCCTGTTGCCGTACTCGATCCCAGAGATTGGCCACAATCTGCAGCAGCAAACGGCTGCTTTCCGCCTCGAACAGCTCAAAAGCCGTCGCCAGCTCGATCGCCTGCAACACCTCCTCGGCGCTGCCAATCGGTTGATCGAGGGACTGTTCCTCCAACTCCACCAGCAACTGCCGCAGTTGGTTCAGGCCATCCCCAAGAGCAGACATACAGCAGGCTCCCCAACGGCACCTGAGCACTCACGCTAGCAGACCCCTATCCTGAATCAGAAGGGATCCCACCCATTCTGCAGCAGCTACGGCTATCCTGTTAGAAGAGCGATGCCGTTGCTGGACATCCGCAACCAACAATCCACAACAGCCAAACCACAGCGAGAGGAGATGCATGAGTATGGCCCCGGCGAACGTCCTGCCCAATCCCCCCCAGCCCTTGGCTAGCGAGGGTGGCACCACCCTGGACTACGGCAGCGCGGTTTATCGGCAGGCCTACTCCCGCATCAATGGCATTGTCATCGAAGGGGAACAAGAAGCCCACGACAACTACCTCAAGCTGGCCGAACTGCTGCCGGAAGCAGCAGAAGAGCTGCGCAAGCTGGCCAAAATGGAATTGCGGCACATGAAAGGCTTCCAATCCTGCGGCAAAAACCTGCAAATAGAGCCGGATAGGGAGTTTGCCCGCGCTTTCTTCGCCCCTTTGCGCAACAATTTCCAAAGCGCCGCGGCGGCAGGGGATCTGGTCTCCTGTTTTGTCATTCAGTCTTTGATCATCGAGTGCTTTGCCATTGCCGCCTACAACATCTACATCCCGGTTGCCGATGAGTTTGCCCGCAAGATCACCGAGGGAGTGGTCAAAGACGAGTATTTGCACCTGAACTTTGGCGAGCGCTGGCTGGGCGAACACTTTGCCGAGGTCAAAGCTCAGATCGAAGCGGCCAATGCCCAGAACCTGCCCCTGGTCTGGCAGATGCTGCAGCAGGTAGACGAGGATGTGGAAGCCATCTATATGGATCGCGAGGCCATCGTCGAGGACTTTATGATTGCCTATGGCGAGGCGCTGGCCAACATCGGCTTCAGCACCCGCGAGGTGATGCGCCTCTCGGCCCAGGGTTTGCGGGCAGCGTGACCCAACCCGGTATCCATCCTCTGCTGCTGGACTGGAGTTTCAGCCCGGCTGTCGGGGATCCCTACCTCTCCCGCGTATGGACGTGTTTTGATGGGATCCTGATGCGATCCATTAGTCATGCAAGCGAGTAAACCTCTATGTTCGGCCTGATCGGGCACTTGACCAGCCTGGCTCATGCGAAGCGGGTGGCAGACAAGCTGGGCTATTCCGAATATGCGGAGAGCGACTTAGAGTTCTGGTGCATGGCTCCCCCGCAGGTGGTGGACGAGATTACGGTAACCAGCATTACCGGCCAAAAGATTTATGGGCAGTACGTCGAATCCTGTTTCTTGCCGGAAATGTTGGCGGGGGGACGGGTGAAGGCGGCCTGTCGGAAAGTTTTGAACGCGATGGCTCTGGCCCAGCGGCGCGGCCTGAACATCACCGCTCTGGGGGGGTTTAGCAGCATTATTTTCGAGAATTTCCGCCTTGACAGTCTCAGGCGAGTCCGCAACATCGACTTGGAGATCCAACGCTTTACCACCGGCAACACCCACACCGCCTACATCATCTGTCAGCAGCTACAGTTGGCGGCCCAGCGCTACGCCATGGACTTGGCAGCCGCTACGGTTGCGGTGGTGGGGGCGACCGGAGATATCGGCAGCGCCATCTGTCGGTGGTTGATAGCCCACACCCACCTGGGCAAATTGTTGCTCATCGCCCGGGAGCGGCGGCGCCTAGAAGAGTTGCAGGCCAAGCTCAAGCAGGGGGAGATCTGTTCGCTGGAAGAGGCCCTGCCGCGCGCCGACTTTATCGTTTGGGTGGCCAGCATGAGCCAAGGCATGACCCTCGATCCGCAGGTGTTGCCGGATCCCTGCGTGATCATTGACGGCGGCTACCCGAAAAACATTGCCTCTAACTTGCAACGAAAGGGACTTTACGTCATTGACGGGGGGATGGTGGAGCACTCTTTGGATATTGAATGGAACATCATGCAGTTTTTGAATGTGGCCAACCCGGCCCGTCAGCTCTTTGCCTGCTTCGCCGAGTCGATGCTGCTGGAGTTTGAGGGCCTGTACACCAATTTCAGTTGGGGCCGCAACTTGATCACCCTGGAAAAACTGGATCTAATCGGTCAACTGTCTCGCAAGCACGGCTTCCGCCCCCTTATGCCGGAAGCCTAGATTCCGATGCTCATAACTTCAAAAACCGTTGTTTTTGGGGATGGCGACGGGAAGACGGCGCCCATGTCCCGTTTCCTGGCTACAGAGCGACCCAAGAGTTTTCCCAGAGGTCTCAACCCAATTGCAAACGAACTTCCAGAGAAACCGCCGCGAGAGAGCCACCATGTCTTTTACCACCCACCTCTGGCAGACGATCGAGCCTATCTACCAACAGATCTTGGATCACCCCTTTAACCGTGAGTTGGCGGCAGGCAGCCTCTCGCGGCAGCGCTTCCAGTTTTATTTGCAGCAAGATGCTCTTTATCTCACCGATTTTGCCCGCGCCCTCGCCTTGATCGGGGCTCGTTCTGAAGGGGCTGAGCGGGTGGTGAGTTTCTTGAACTTTGCCCTGGGGGCCATTGTGGCCGAACGCAGCCTGCACGAGAGTTACTTTCGCCTCTACGACATCCAGCCGGAGACAACCTACGCTCCTGCCTGCTTCGCCTACACCCGTTTTCTATTGGCTGCGGCTGCCTTGGATCCCTATGAGGTGGCCATGGCCGCCGTGCTGCCCTGTTTTTGGATCTATCGCGAGGTGGGATCCGCCATCTACCGCACCGCCCAGCCCAACAATCCTTACCAACAATGGATCGACACCTACGCGGGGGAAGAATTTGCCCAGGTGGTGCAACAGGCCCTCAACCTCACCGACTCCTTGGCTGCGCAGACCACAGCGGCGATGCGGGAAAAGATGACCGCCGCTTTTGTAGCCGCCTCCCGCCTGGAATGGCTGTTTTGGGACAGCGCCTACCGCCTGGAAACCTGGCAGCCGGCTTGATCCCTGCCGGGCCCGGCGGCTCAGCAAGGTAGTCGCTGCCATTGCAAGTGGCTATGAAACAGCTCCTCCGCCGATCTCCAGCTCCCCTCTCCCCTTGGGGCAGAGGGGTTGGGGGTGAGGGGCGGCAACGACTCCAGCCTTTGGCAAAACGTCCGGCCACTGCAGAATCTTCGGCTCAAAACTCGATCAGGGGGGTGGATGGCGGAGATGGGGACAACAACTGCTGCGCCCGCTCAAAGACGGCGTCCAGCATCGCCTCTGTCAACCGCTTGGTGGCCGTGTTGCGGCGGCTGGGGTGGTAAGACGTCAGCAAATAGCGACCCTCTCCCAAAGGAATGACGCAGTTGTGGCCAAAGCGGGGGCGGGGCCTGAGAGGCGGCAAGAGCGCCAAGGTGTAGCGAAAGGCAAAATGGCCCAACGCCAAGATCACCCGCACCTGGGTCAACAGCTCCAGCTCTTGTCTCAGATAGCCCAGGCAAGCTTCGGCTTCTGCGGCGGTGGGACGGTTCTGCGGCGGCGCACAGCGCACCACGGCTGAGATGTAGCAATCCCGCAATTGCAGGCCATCCTCCCGGTGGATTGAGGTGGGTTGATTGGCAAACCCGACCCGGTACAGGGCGCGGAACAGCCAATCCCCGCTGGGATCCCCAGTAAACACCCGGCCTGTGCGGTTGCCCCCATGGGCGGCTGGCGCCAAGCCGATCACCCACAGCCGCGCCTGCGGATCCCCAAACCCCGGCACCGGTCGGCCCCAGTAGAGTTGGTCGCAAAAACGGGCCACCTTTTGCTGGGCAACCCCTTCTCGCCAAGCTACCAGGCGGGGACAGCGACGGCAACGGACGATTTCAGCTTGCAAAGTGGCCCAATCCGAGAGCTCCAGCGCCTCACTCCTCTTCCTCATCCTCCTCCAGCTCGTCAAAAGCAGGGGTGGAGTCGTCGATGAGCTGGTCGTCTTCCAAGATCAAACGGGGCGGCAGCTCCGGCAGCACGACAGGCTCCTCCTCTTCCTCCGGCTCCGGTTCTGGCGCCATCTCCTCGTAGGTGCTGAAGCCGGTGCCCGCGGGGATCAAACGCCCGATGATCACGTTCTCCTTCAGCCCCCGCAGCCAGTCCGACTTGCCCTCGATGGCCGCCTCCGTCAGCACCCGCGTGGTCTCCTGGAAGCTGGCCGCCGAGATGAAGCTGTCGGTGTTTAAGCTGGCCTTGGTGATCCCCAGCAAGACGGGCGTGTACTTGGCCGGCGCTCCCCCGGTAAAGGCCATGTTGGCATTGGTTTGCTGGATTTCCCGCAGCTCCACCAGCTCGCCCGGCAACAGGATGGTATCGCCGCCGTCATCCACCCGCACCTTCGAGGTCATCTGGCGCACCACGATCTCGATGTGTTTGTCGGCAATCTCCACCCCTTGCGAGCGGTAGACATTCTGCACTTCGTTCACGAAAAAGCGCTGCACCTCCCGCAAAGCCAACTGCGCTGCTTGGTCATCTCCCAAGGTTTGGCGATGGTACTCGTAGTAGATCTCCAAGAGGTCGTGGGGATTGGCGGGGCCATCGGTAAGGGGATCCCCTGCTTGCACCGGTTGGCCATCGACCACGATCAGATTTTGCCCCGGCATCACCGAATACTCGGTAACCGTGCCATCGGCTTCGATGACCCGCAGATCCGGCTCTTCTCCTCGCCAGCTCAGTTGCACCGTGCCGGGCCGCCTGGCCAAAACGCACATTTCCTTGGGCTTGCGGGCCTCCAGCAGCTCCTCGATCCGCGGCAGACCTTGAATGATATCCCCCGTCTTGGCCCGCTCAAACACCAGGAGGGCCAAAGAATCCCCCCGCTGCACCAGATCCCCATCCCGCACCTGCAAAATGGCGCCCGCCGACACCAAGTAGGGCCGTGCCGCCCGCAACACCACTTGGCCATCGGTTACCTGCATCACTTGCCCCGACTCGGGAGCAGGGATCCCCGGAGCCAGCTCGTCTCTGGCCCGCACCAGCGCTCCCACCTCGACGCTGGCCGGGCCCGCCAGGGGCACCGTCAGCAGGTCGTCGTCAGTAACCACCAGAACCCGCCGCACCACTTCTGCGCCCTGGCGGATCCCTTGCACGATCCCGGCTTTTTTGGCCTGAATCTCGGTGCGGGCGATCACATCTCCTCTGGCGATGTTGTCTCCCTCGCTCACCAACAGCCGCGTGTGGGTACTCCCCTGCGTCAGATCTGCTTCCACATCGCGGCGCAGCAGCAGGGTTTCCAGAATGACCAGTTGCAGGCGGCGGATACTGGGATCCTTCTCATCTTGGATCAGCTCAATATCGGCCTTCAGTTGCGGGGCGTCGGTATCGATCTCCAGCACCAGTTGCGTGCGCAGGAGCTCCACCGGCCCCACCGACTTCACGCGCTCTCCATCTTTGAAGGGAACCCGCTGCACCGCCCGCAGGCGAATGGAGCGGCCGGACTCGCTGGTGGACTCCTGGCTGGGCACCGAGGGTCGGTCGGGGATTTCGTACTCCTGCACCGGGCGCAGCAGCAAGCCTGGGCCTTCGGGGGTTTCCACATGCTCCAGATAGACCAGTTGGTCGGGAACGATGCTGCTGAGCACCTGTTGCCCTGGCTGGATGAGGGTGCCGCTTTTCACCTCCAAATCGGCGGGGTTGTCCACCAGATGCAGGGATCCCGGCTTGATGACGATCTCCCGCAAAATGTCGTTTTTCTGGATGACCTCGACAACGCCGGCATTTTGGCAGAAGATGTCCTTCACCACCTCGGTGCCGGCTTCTACGTACTGGCCATCCTCCACGTTCAATAGGGAGATGTCTTTGTTCACCTCATGGGTCTCTTCCGGGATCCACAGCAGGGTGCCACCCTGGATGACTTCGTAACCTTGCTTGGCCTTGCCACGCCGTGCCACCTCAATGCCGGCAAACTTCACCAAGCCCCCCGTCTGGCTGCGGAAGTGGTTGTCGATCAGCTCTGCCACCACTTCGTCGTTGCCCACTTTGGTGCCCGGCGTGGCCTTGAGCACGAAGGTCTGGCCGCTGGCGGTATCCAGCAAAAATTGCTCCCGGCCCTGGTGGGATTCCACCCGCACCCGCGCCTCGTGCAGCACCACAGAAGCGTTGATGATCTCCACCTCGCGCCCACTTTTGGTGTCGCTGCGCTCCGGCAGCCGCACAATGCCGCCGTGCTCCGTCACCAGCGAGGTTTCGGCGATTACATCCCCCGCCTGCACCCGATCCCCGTTTTTCACCACCGGCTCGGCCCCCGGCGGGAGATTGTACACCTGGCCAGACATCACCCAGATCAACCCCTGCCGCTGGGCGGTGTAGGTGGTGTTCCCCTGGCGGTCGGTCTTCTCCTCGATGGGCAGATCGGCAAAGCGAATTTCGCCGGCCAGGTCGGCCACCACCTCTTTCTGGGCTTTTTCGGTGCTCTTGCGGCTGGCCTTGGCCAGCGACACCTCCGCAATTAACTGATCCCGCTGCACCTGGGTTCCGTCCCGCACCAGCAGGGTGGATCCCTGGGTCATGTCGAAGACTTCCCGCTGGCCGTCTGGGCCTTCCAAGACGATTTGGTTGTTCACCTCCACCTGGAGAGCGTCATCGCCGTGGCGGGTGCGGAAGGGGCGGGTGCGCAGGTTTTTCGGGAACCGCACCACGCCGGCAAAGGGGGCGCGAATTTGGCGGGCCACCTCCCCGGTGAACACACCCCCCGTGTGGAAGGTGCGCATGGTCAACTGGGTGCCCGGCTCCCCAATCGATTGGGCGGCGATGATCCCGACGGCCTCTCCCAAATCCACCAGGCGGGAGTGGGCCAGGCTCCAGCCATAGCACATGCGGCACACGGAGCGGTTAGCCTCACAGGTGAGGGGAGAACGCACCATCACCTGCCGGATGCCGGCCTCCACGATGGTTTTGGCCAGGTCGTGATCCACCTCTTGGTTGCGACGGGCAATGATCTCCTGGGTTTGCGGATGCACCACATCCCGCGCCAGCACCCGGCCCACCAGGCGCTCCTCCAAGGACACCACCACTTTGTCCCCGTCCATCAGGTATTCCAGGAGAATGCCCTGCTCGGTGCCGCAGTCGGATTCGCGCACGATCACATCCTGAGAGACGTCCACCAAACGGCGGGTCAGGTAGCCGGAGTCGGCGGTGCGCAGGGCTGTATCCACCAACCCCTTGCGGGCCCCATAGGAGGAGATGATGTACTCGGTAACCGTCAGGCCCTCGCGGAAATTGGTTTTAATCGGCAAGTCGATGATCTCCCCCTGCGGGTTGGCCATCAGGCCGCGCATGCCCACCAACTGCCGCACCTGCGAGACGTTCCCCCTCGCTCCCGAGTTGGCCATCATGTACACGGAGTTGAGGGGATCGTTTTGGCGGAAGTTGCTGAGCATCTCCTCCTTGATCTGGTCGTTGGTCTGGTTCCAGGTGTCGATCACCTTTTGGTAGCGCTCCACCTCTGTGATTTCTCCACGGGTGTAGCGCTCCGTAGCTGCCTCGATCTCCGCTTCCGCCTGGGCCAACAACTGCCGCTTGCTGGGCGGGACGCGCAGATCCTCGACGCTGATGGAGACGGCGGCCTGGGTGGCGTATTTGAAGCCCAGGGTCTTGAGGGCATCCGCCATCTGAGCGGTGCGGGCGGTGCCGTAGCGGGCAAACGACCACGCGATCAGATTGCGCAGCTCTTTTTTGCCGATTTGATAGTTGCGAAAGGGCACAGGGGGCAGAGGGGCCTCGGCGTTGTTACGCGACAGGCCGGCGGAAAGGCGTCCTTTTTCACTCATGATGCCTCGCTGATATGTTCAGCAGATTCTCGACAACGGCTGGGTGAGGGGATCCCGACAATCCATCCTTCAAAGAAGAGGACAGCTCGGGAGTGGGTCTAGGCAGACAAAATATCTTGCACCGCCTTGTTAAAAATGATCCGACCTGCCGTGGTGCGCATGTACTGGCTGATCACGTTGCCGTCTTGATCCTCACGGATGCGACGGTAGTTGGTGATCTTGAGGCGGGTGCCGCCCGCTTCTTCGATAATCTGGGGCTCGGACTCTTTTTCGCCCTTGCCCAGCTCCATCGGGCCGTTGTAGCGCACCCAGATTTTGCTGTGCAGGCCGATGACACCGCGGTCGTAGGCGATGAGAGCATCCTCGAGGCTGGCAAAGTAGCGATCTTCAACCGCGGGCGCGTGGGGGTTATCTGCGGTCAGGTAGTAACATCCCAACACCATATCTTGGCTGGGGGTGATGATGGGAGCGCCGGTGGCCGGGGAGAGGATGTTGTTGGTGGCCAACATCAGCAAGCGTGCCTCCGCCTGGGCTTCCAACGACAGGGGCACATGCACCGCCATCTGGTCGCCGTCGAAGTCGGCATTGAAAGCCGGGCAGACCAAGGGGTGGAGCTGAATCGCCCTCCCTTCCACCAGGATCGGCTCAAAAGCTTGGATCCCCAGACGGTGCAATGTCGGGGCGCGGTTGAGCAAGACGGGGTGGCCGTCGATCACCTCCTCTAGCACATCCCAAACCTGCGGGTCGTTGCTCAGGATCAGCTTTTTGGCGGCTTTGATGTTGTTGACGATGTTCCGCTTGATCAACTTGTGAATGACGAACGGCTGGAACAGCTCGATGGCCATCTCTTTGGGCAGCCCACACTGGTGCATGCGCAGGTTGGGCCCCACCACGATTACCGAACGCCCGGAGTAGTCCACCCGTTTGCCCAACAGATTTTGCCGGAAGCGCCCCTGTTTGCCCTCGATGATGTCCGATAGGGACTTGAGGGGACGGTTGTTGGCCCCCGCCACCACGCGCCCCCGCCGACCGTTGTCGATCAGCGCGTCCACCGCCTCCTGCAGCATGCGCTTTTCGTTGCGCACAATAATCTCCGGCGCCATGATCTCCTGCAGCCGGGCCAGGCGGTTGTTGCGGTTGATCACCCGGCGGTAGAGATCGTTGAGGTCGCTGGTGGCAAAGCGGCCCCCATCTAACTGAACCATCGGGCGCAGATCGGGCGGGATCACCGGCAGCACCCGCAATACCATCCACTCCGGACGGGATCCGGTTGCGATAAAGTTATCGATCACCCGCAGCCGCTTGATCAGGCGCGCCCGCTTCTGGCCGCGAGCACCGGCGATGTCCTCCCGCAACTGCTCCGCCTCTTTTTCCAGGTCGATATCCTTGAGCAGGCGTTCGATGGCCTCTGCCCCGATCATGGCCCAGTTCTCCGGCAGTTGCAGCTCCGAGCCCTCCTCGTACATCTGATCCTCGATCTCGAGGTATTGATCCTCGGTCAGCAACTGCTTGTAGGAAAGATTGGGGGCGTTGCCGGGATCCACCACCACGTAGGCGTTGAAGTAGACCACTTGCTCCACATCCCGCAGCGGCATATCCAACAGCGTGGCGATGTGGCTGGGGATCCCTTTCAAATACCAGACATGGGTGACGGGGGCAGCCAACTTGATGTAACCCATGCGGTGACGGCGCACCCGCGACTCGGTCACCTCCACCCCACAGCGCTCGCAGACGATCCCCCGATGCCGCACGCGCTTGTACTTGCCGCAGTGGCACTCCCAGTCTTTGGCTGGCCCAAAGATGCGCTCGCAAAAAAGACCATCCATCTCCGGCTTGAGGGTGCGATAGTTGATGGTCTCCGGCTTGGTGACTTCCCCCACCACTTGGCCGTTGGGCAGGGTGCGCTGGCCCCACTCCATGATCCGCTCTGGAGAAGCCAAGCCGATTTTGACATAGTCAAAGCGTTGCTCTGTTTTGGCCATCGCCGTTGTTCTCCTGACTTGTTGCCCTGCTACCTAAACCCAAGGGAGAGGTAAACACCACCCTCCTTCACAGGTCGAATGGGATCCCGATCGACAATCAAAACTCCTCTTCCTCTTCTCCGTCCTCATCTTGGCTGCGGCTGGCGAAGGTAAAGGCCGCCCCAGGCGATAGGGAAAGATCCTCAGGCGTAACCGACTCATACGTGGGTCGAGAGGGAGTGTGACGGTTGGAAGTATCGGCCATCAGATCCACCTCCACATTGCGGGTTTGGCCCTCGTTGTCCGTCTCCACTTTGTGGACCGAAACATCCAGACAGAGGGACTGCAGCTCCCGTACCAGCACCTTGAAGGACTCCGGCGTGCCAGGCCGAGGGATGGGCTTGCCCTTGACGATGGCGTTGAGAGCCTCGTTGCGACCCACCATGTCGTCGGACTTGACGGTGAGCAGCTCCTGCAAGATGTAGGCCGCCCCAAACGCTTCTAGAGCCCACACCTCCATCTCGCCAAAGCGCTGGCCACCCTGCTGCGCCTTGCCCCCCAAAGGTTGCTGGGTCACCAAAGAGTAGGGGCCGGTGGAGCGGGCGTGGATCTTGTCGTCCACCAAATGCACCAGCTTCAACATGTAGGCGCGGCCCACCGTAACGGGCTGGTCGAAAAGCTCCCCGGTGCGACCGTCAAACACCTGGATCTTGCCGCAGTACTTACCTTCTGGGTTGAAGATCCAATCTTTGCCGGTCTTTTCTCGGGCCTCCCGCAACTTGGCCTCCACCGTCAAACGCGAGGCCTCCAAACCATGCATCTCGTCGAAGGGCATCAACTTGAAGCGCACTCCCAAATGTTCTGCTGCCCAACCCAGGAGGCACTCATACACTTGGCCCACATTCATGCGGGAGGGAACCCCCAAGGGGTTGAGCACCACGTCCACCGGTGTGCCATCCGCCAGGTAGGGCATGTCCTCGATCGGCAAGATGCGGGAGATGATGCCCTTGTTGCCGTGGCGGCCCGCGATCTTGTCCCCCACTTGAATTTTGCGCTTGAGGGCGATGTAAACCCGCACCACCATGTTGGCGCCCGGAGGCAGCTCGTCCCCCTGCTCACGGGTGAAGATGCGCACATCCACCACCCGACCGCGCTCGCCGTTGGGCACACGCAGGGAATTGTCCCGCACGTCGCGGGCTTTTTCCCCGAAGATGGCCCGCAAGAGTCGCTCCTCTGGTGGCTGATCCGACTCCCCTTTGGGAGTGACTTTGCCCACCAAAATATCGCCAGCCTCCACCCAGGCCCCAATGCGCACAATGCCGTTTTCGTCTAGGTCGCGCAGGGCATCTTCCCCCACGTTGGGGATCTCGCGGGTGATCTCTTCAGGGCCTAGCTTGGTTTGCCGGGCCTCGATCTCGTGCTTCTCGATGTGAACCGAGGTGAAGACGTCGTCGTAGACCAGCCGCTCGCTGATCAAGATGGCGTCTTCGTAGTTGTAGCCCTCCCAGGGCATGTAGGCCACCAGCACGTTTTGACCCAAAGCCAGCTCGCCCCCCTCGGTAGCCGGACCGTCCGCCAGCACCTGCCCGGCTACCACCCGATCCCCCGCGTAGACAAGAGGACGTTGGTTGAGGCAGGTATCTTGGTTGGAGCGCTGGTACTTCTGCAGACGATAGACGATGGGATCCCCGCCATCTTCGGGCCGCACCACAATTTCATCGGCAGAAACGTAGGTCACCACGCCGTGGGTGCGCGACACCACCACCATGCCGGAGTCCCGCGCCGCCTGGGCTTCCAAACCCGTGCCCACATAAGGCCGATCCGGCTTCAGCAGAGGCACCGCCTGCCGCTGCATGTTCGCCCCCATGAGGGCGCGGTTGGCGTCGTCATGCTCCAGAAAGGGAATCAAGGAGGTGGCCACCGAGATCACTTGCACCGGCGCCACCTGCACATAGTGCACTTCCGTGGGGTGGGCGGTGGTGAACTCTTGACGGTAGCGCACCGGCACCAAGTCGGCGGTAATGCGGCCTTCGGCATCCACCGGCACATCCCCCGGCGCCACGCGATACTCGTCCTCCTCGTCGGCGGTGAGGTAGACCATGCCCAGGTCTTTGCGCACCACGCCGTTTTCGACACGGTAGTAGGGGCTTTCGATGAAGCCGTACTGGTTGACGCGGGCGTGGGTGGCCAGGGATCCGATCAGCCCGGCGTTGGGGCCTTCGGGAGTTTCGATGGGGCAGATGCGTCCGTAGTGGCTGGGGTGGATGTCCCGCACGGCAAAGCCAGCCCGTTCCCGACTCAGGCCGCCCGGTCCCAGAGCCGACAGCCGCCGCTTGTGGGTCAGCTCCGCCAGCGGGTTGGTCTGATCCATGAACTGGGAGAGCTGGCTGGAGCCGAAAAACTCCTTGATGGCCGCTACCAAGGGCTTGGGGTTGACCAAAGAGGCCGGGGTGAGGTTTTCCGACTCCGAAACTGTCATGCGTTCGCGGATGATCCGCTCCAGGCGATTCAGACCCACCCGCACCTGGTTTTGCAAGAGCTCGCCCACCGAGCGCACACGGCGGTTGCCCAGGTGGTCGATGTCGTCCACATGGCCGATGTCGTACTCCAAGTTAATCAGGTAGTCGATGACGGCCAAGATGTCCGGGACGGTGAGCACCCGCACGTTTTCCGCCACGTTGAGATTGAGCTTTTTGTTGAGCTTGTAACGCCCTACCCGGCCCAGGTCGTAGCGCTTGGGATCGAAGAAGCGGGACTCCAGCAACTGCTGGCCGCCGGAGACGGTGGGAGGCTCGCCGGGCCGCAACTTGCGGTACAGCTCCATCAGGGCCTCTTCTTCGCTGTAGTGCCCCTCTTTTTCCATGGTTTTTTGGAAAAATTCGGGGTGACGCAGGCTGTCGTAGATCTCCGAGTCGCTCAGGCCCAAGGCTTTCAGCAGCACCGCCGCCGAGAGCTTGCGGGTTTTGTCGATGCGCACCCACACCAGGCCGTTTTTGTCGGTCTCGAACTTCAGCCAGGCGCCCCGGTTGGGGATGAGGCTGGCGCTGTAGGTGCGGCGGCCGTTTTTGTCCAGTTCCGACTTGTAGTAGACGCCGGGGCTGCGCACAATTTGGTTGACGATCACCCGCTCGGCGCCGTTGATGATAAAGGTGCCGCGATCCGTCATCAAGGGCAGTTCGCCGATGAAGACGTCCATGTCCTTGATCTCGCCGGTCTCCTTGTTGATCAGGCGAGTGGGCACCCGGATTTGCGCTTGGTAGGTAGCATCCCGTCGCTTAGCTTCCTCAGGGTCGTAGCGCGGTTTGTTGATCTTGTATCCTTTGGAAGGATCCCCAGGGCGATATTCGGGCAAAAAGTGCAGCTCCAGCTTGCCCGTGTAATCGACGATGGGGGAAAAGCTGAGAAGCTCCTCTTCAAACCCTTCTCGCAAAAACCATAAGAAACTCTCCCGCTGAATCTCTACCAGGTCAGGAAAGGTAGGAGCGGCAGGGGATGGCACTGCTAATTGTGTCATGCGTTGCTCGGGAGGGGTCGCGCTGCAGTCAGGCCTTTCATTATAGAAACCCCACCAACGATCGTCAACGAACGTTACAAGGGCCGAGGGGGCATCCGGAAAGTTTGGGCAATGGCACCTGGATCCCACCCAAGCTGCCAACCTTAGGGCGATCCCCAACTTAAGGATTGTTCACATCCATTCACACTCAGGCAGATTATTCTAATCGTTGACCGTTGGGAAGTCAGCCGCTGCTCCGACTCCGCTTGCCGGTCGTCAACAGGGATCGGAAAAGTGGGGTAGGCCTAGAGGCTGAGTCGAGTCGTTATGAGGGCGCGCTCAGCCTGTTAGGGGGGTCTGGTCTGCGTCGCGGTGACCAGAGGGGTTCCCCGGCAGGATCTACCTTCATCCAGATGAGAAGGGGTTGAAATGGGTTTACACAGCTTCTCAGGCCAGGGCGATCTTTATTGATGTTTTTGAAAACAACTGGACACAAGCAGCCGTCTTTGACGAGGAGGGTTTTGTGAGTCTGCACCATCAAGAGAATCAGAACACCAGCCTATCGGCCCAGTTGCGGGAGGGCACCAAGCAGTCCCACACCATGGCCGAGAATATGGCCTTCATCAAGTGCTTCCTCAAGGGGGTGGTGGATAAAAAAGCCTACAGCCGCTATGTGGGCAATTTTTACTTTGTCTATGGCGCTCTGGAAGAGGGGTTCGCGCAGTTGCGAGAGCACCCGCTGGTGGGCCGGCTCTACTACCCGGAGCTGTGGCGCAAGGCCAGCTTGGAGAAGGATTTAAATTATTTTGTCGGCCCCAATTGGCGCGCTGTGGTCAAGCCCTCCCCCGCTTGCCAGGTCTACGTCAACCGCATTCGAGAAGTGGTGGAAACAGACCCGGTTCTGCTGATTGCCCATGCCTACACCCGCTACATCGGCGACCTGTCGGGTGGCCAGATCCTGAAAAATATTGCCCGCCGGGCCATGGGCCTGCCGCCAGGAGAGGGAACGGCCTTTTACGATTTCGAGCAGATCCCTCATGAGGGCAAGTTCAAGCAGCGCTACCGCGCTCAGATGGACGCCCTGGGACTGGATCAGGCCACCATCGAGCGCATTGTGGCGGAAGCCAACTACGCCTTCAAGCTGAACATGGACTTGTTTAGGGAGTTGGAGGGCAATTGGCTGTTGTCGATGGCCCGCCTGGCCTGGAACTCTCTCCTCGCCCAGTTTCAGCGCAAGCCCGCCCGCTCTGAGGCGGCTGCTCCCAGTTCCTAGCCACAGCTATTCCCAATCCCAGAGAATCTTTGCTGGGCCGCCAATCCCCCCTCTCCCTCAGGGAGAGGGGCTGGGGGTGAGGACTAGTCGCATTCGAGGGTATCGCGGGTGGCGCGACCGGTGACGGGGTTAACGCCCCTGGCCCGCTCGCAGAGGATGGCAAGGGCATCTTGCCGTATCAAGGCATTGGTGAAATCCGCCCCCTCGATCTGGATGTCCTCTACTCGAGCCAACCACATCATGCTGTCCTGCAGTTGTGCCTCTCGCAGATCCGCGCCCTGTAAGTTAGCCATGTCCAAGGTGGCGCCGCGCAGATCGGCCCCGCGCAGGTTGGCCTTGCTGAGGTTGGCCCCAAACAAATTCGCCCCTGCCGCTTTGACATGGCTGAGATCGCTTTGGCGCAGGTTGGCCTTGAGAAATTTCCAGCCGCTCAGGTCTTGCCCGGCAAAGCTCATGCCCTGCAGATCTCGTTTGGTGTAGTCTTCTGCCCAGGCCGGGAGCCCCAGGAGAATGACCCCCAGGTATAGTAGCAGCCCCCAAAACACCATCCCCCGCAGGAGCCGAGACAGCCTCACCCGAACCGAAGCCTGCCCAGCAACAGACATTGTGGATCCCTCCCTCCAGGAAACCTCCATGGCTTGGAAATTGCTTTTGTTTCTATCCTACCGGTTGGGGATCCCACTGGCAGAGCGGGCTATCTTAAACAGTGTAAGGGGGCGCGGTGACAGCCCTACCCCCAGCTCCTCCTTTCTGGAAAGGGGGAGTTAGGGTTCAAGGTAACGAGCCGTTTCATTGCTATTGGAAATGACTCACAAATCTTCGGCCAGTGGGGCTTCCGACAGGTCTTCTAGGCTCAATTGCACCTGCCGCTGCAGCGCTTGAATGGCTTGGTACTCCTGCTGGATGCTGGCCTGGTACTGGGCGGCAAGGACGGTGTTGCCCTCGGAAAAGGCTTGATCCCACAGTTGGGTCCAGTAGCGGTAGCGTTTCTGGCGAATTTCCAGCTCCATATTGGCAATGGCGGCCCGCACCACCATCCGTGGACGCATCAAGGCTACACGGGTGTTCTCGTCCAGCCAAAGCAGATGGCTGAGGCGCTCGTTGAGCTGTTCCTCATGGGCGCAGAGGGTGCGCAAAGCCGTCAGCAAAGGCTCTTCTTGGTCTTCCAGCTCCGGCTGCGCCGCCAGCAACTCCAAAGTCCGCTGCCACAGCTCTCGGTGAGGGCGAAAACTAAACTGCAGCTCTCGCTCCAACAAGGTCTCACGAATTTCGCGGCGGTACTCGGCAAAATGCAAGAAAATCTGCAAAAGATGGGACTCCGATTGTAAGAGCTTGGATCCCTTGTTGGCAGGAGGTTGGCGGGGTTTGGCCCAGCGGTAGCCGCGCACGGCGCGGCGCAGGTCTTCTTCCAAGTCCCGGCTGAGGCGACCGTTGCCGCGGCTGAGCAATTCTGCCACTTTATGCAAGTACAAAGAGCGCCATTGTCCACCCAAACCGGCCAGCAGTTGCACAAGGGCTTGCTGGGCCTGCTGAAAATCCGCGGCTCGGCTCAGATCCCGACCGGCCAGCACCTGTTCAATTCGCCAATCCAGCCACAGGGGAGCTTGACTGAGCAAGGTTTGAAACTCAGAAACAGGATGCTCTTGCAAAAACTCGTCGGCATCTTTGCCCTCGGGAAGGGTGAGAATGCGCAGCTCGATTTCTCCGCGCCGCGCTTGGTCTTCAATGGCTTCAATGGCCCGGTTGGCCGCGTTCAACCCGGCCCGATCCGCATCAAAGTTGAGAATCAGCCGCTTCGATTGGGTATAGCGCAGCAGGACTTTCACCTGGTGGGGCGTCAAAGCCGTGCCCATAGCGGCTACAGCGTGGGCAACTCCCGCCTGATGCAGGGCGATGACATCAAAGTACCCTTCCACCACCAAGGCTTGGTCGGCCTTGGCAATGGCGTCGCGGGCAAAGTTAAGGCCGTAGACCACCTGGCTTTTGTTGAACAGCTCGGTTTCTGGAGAGTTCAGGTACTTGGGCTGCTCCTCTCCCAAGGCTCTGCCGGCAAAGCCGATCACCCGCCCCTGCAGGTCGAAAATGGGCAGCATGATGCGGTTGCGGAAGCGGTCGTAATGTCCGGATCCCTGTTGGCGCGGCACCAGCAAGCCGGCTTCTTCTAGAAGTTGGACCGGCTGACCCTTCTGGTTAACCAGGTATTCGTAGAGCGAGTGCCAGCCGGGGGGAGCAAAGCCGATTTGAAATTTTTGCAAGGTTTCTTCCCTCAGGCGTCGGCTGTGCAGGTACTGGCGGGCCAGGGATCCTAGCTGGGAGCGGAGGGCGTGCTGGTAGAAATCGGCGGACAGGGCCAAGATCTCCAGCAGCTTTTCCTGGCGGGAGAGTTGGCGCTCGTAGTCCTGGGAGAGGGATCCCCTGGGCTCCGGCACATGGTAGCGGCGGGCCAAGTGGCGCACCGCCTCGGCAAAGGAGAGGCGCTCCATCTGGCTGACAAAGCGGATGACATCTCCGCCCGCCCCGCAGGAGAAGCACTTGTAGATCTGCTTGCTGGGGCTGACCTGAAGACTGGGCTTGCGGTCATTGTGGAAAGGACAGAGGCCGACGAAATTCTTGCCCTGCTTGCGCAGCACCACCTTTTCGGCCACCACCTCGACGAGGTCGGCCTTCTGGCGCACCAGTTGAATGAACTCGGGGGGCAGACCGCTCATGGCCTTGGGGATCCTACACCCCATGGTACCTGCGGGGGACTTGACAGGCTGTCTTTTGACCTGACCTGACCTGCCGGAGATAATGGTCTGGCTTCAAAAGCTGGATTTTTCTATGAACGGTCTTTTGCAGATTGTTGAGAGGAAAATGCGGATCGTCAAACTCTTCTTGCTGCTTTTGCTGGTCGGTGCTGCTGTCTTTTGGGGCCCACAAGTGGCTTCTGCGGAGCCGGATTTGGCTTTGGGAGCCAAGGTCTTTCAAGCCAAGTGTGTGGGCTGTCACTTGAACGGGCGCAACAGTTTGGTGGCAGCGAAAAACCTCTCTCTGGCGGCTCTTCATGAGTACCACGTGGATACCCCTGAGCTCATCCAGGCCCAGGTGCGCAACGGCAAAGGGGCCATGCCCGCTTTTGGCAAGCTGCTCAAGCCAGAAGAAATCGAAGCCGTGGCCGCCTACGTTCTAGACCGGGCTGAGCACAACTGGAGCAAAGGCTAATGGCCCAGGAGAGGACTCAAGATCTGACCCTGGCACCTCAGATGCCGCAGGAGCAGAGCTGTGGAGCACAGGGATCCCGCCGCAAAATCTTGTCGGTTGGGGTGGGGGCTCATGGTTTGGTGGCGGTGGGCATTTCTGCCCATGGAGTGGTGGCCATTGGCGTGGTGACCCACGGCATTCTCTCGATTGGCCTGGTGGCCATGGGCGCCCTCTCCTTTGGGCTGGTGTCGATGGGCTTGGCCAGCGCCGGCCTGGTGTCCATGGGCCTTTCCAGTTGGGGTCAGCACAGCATGAGCGTGACCGAATCCCACGGATCCCATCCCCATCCTTAGGTTTTGTTGGCCGGATCCTGACCGGTTCTCTTTCCACCTAGCGTTGTTAAGGAGTATTTACAATGTTCAGTTGGCACAGTTACCTGGCCTTGGCCAAGAAATCTCTGCTGGCCCTGGGAATGAGCGTTGTGCCCCTTTCTTCTGCTTGGGCCCATGTGACCGTCCATCCCAAAGAGGCCCCGGCGGGCAGCGTTGCCAAGCTCACCTTCCGCGTGCCCCATGGCTGCGATGGCTCCCCGACCATTCGCCTGCGGGTGCAGATCCCGGAAGGGGCCACCTCGGTGAAGCCGATGGTGCACCCTCTCTGGAAAATTGAGACGGTGAAAAAGCCGCTGGATAAGCCCTACGAGTCCCACGGGAAGATGATCACCGAAACAGTGGCCGAGGTGATCTGGAGCGGCGGATCCCTGCCGGATGAGTTCATGGATGAGTTCAGCCTCAGCCTCAGGCTGCCGGATCGCCCCGGCGAGACTATCCCCATCCCGGTCATCCAGGAGTGTGAACAAGGCATGTACCGCTGGATCCAGGTGGCGCAGCCGGGGGAGGATCCCAAAAACCTGCCAGAGCCGGCGCCGCTGCTGAAGCTGACGGACAAAGGAGAGACCCACGGCCACGGCCATGGCGCTCGCTAGCCGGGTTTGCCGTTGGAATGATGTCTTTTGTGCAAAAGGGGATCCTCTTCTGGATTCGGGTTGGTCTCCTGGGCACCCTGCTGTGGGTGGGCGGGATCCAGCCCGTTTTTGCCCATGCCAGCTTGCTCTCCACCTTTCCCGAAGATGGAGCGATGCTGCAGGAAGCGCCGGCGCAGGTGCGGCTGGTCTTCAATGAACCTGTGCAGCTCACGCAGCTCCAGGTTCTGGACGGCAACGGCCAGGTGCTGCCCCTGGAAAACTTGGTCGGCACGGGCAACGCACCGCAGGGGGATTTGCCGGCGGAGATCCCGGAAGGGGTTTACATCGTCAGTTGGCGGGCCATCTCTGCCGATTCCCATCCGGTGAGTGGTTCGTTTGCCTTTCAGGTGGGGACGGCGGATCCGGGGCTGTTGCAGGCGGCGAGGGCAGCCCAAGCGGGGGATCCCTTCTATTGGCCGCTGGTGGGAGTGCGCTGGGGGATCTACCTGGGCAGCCTGTTTGTGGTGGGCGTGCTGGGCTGGTGGCGGCTGGTGCGGGGGCGGTCGGGCGCTGCAGATGAAATAGAGCTCTCTGCCGAGGCCTGGGCTTTTGCGGCTGCCTGGCTCACCCTCAGCCTGACGCTGGTGGCTTTGAGTTTGCACCTGGCCCAGCTCTACCCCCACTTTGCCGGGCCGGAGCTGCTGAGCGTGCTGGCCTCTCCCTATGGTTGGGGCACAGGGCTACGGCTGGTGGGGCTGGGGATCCTGATCTGGGCCTGCGAGGGCGGCCCTGGCTGGGCCAGCGGATTGGGGTCGATGGCGGTGATTGGCTCGTTTTTGCCCATCGGCCATGCCCTCACCAGCGAGTATCCAGCAGGGACGATGGCCCTCTTGGGGCTGCACCTGGCCGGCTCGGCTTTTTGGTTGGGGGGGTTGTGGGGGCTGGAGCGCCTGCTAAGCCATTCGCGCCAGCGGGACGGAGTCCTTGAGTTGACTCCCCCCGCAGTAGGCCTCATCCAGCGGTTTTCCGATGTGGCCACCTGGGCCGTGCCGGGGCTGGTGCTGGCGGGGGTGGGAACGGGCGGGATCCACCGCGGCTGGGACTGGGATCATCCCTACGGGCAGTACCTCTGGGCCAAGCTGCTGCTGGTGCTGATGATCCTAGGGTTGGCCGCCCACAACAAGTTGCGGCTGCTGCCGGCGCTGCGGTCGGGGGTCTGGGCGGCGGCTCGATCCCTGCGCCGGATCGTCCGCCTAGAGCTGGTGGGGCTCGTTCTGGTGCTGGCCTTGACCAGCTTCCTCGTGGCCCAGGCTCCCCCTGGCCCTGGGGTAGTCTCGTCCTGCCAGGAGAAATTGAGCTGGCCGGAAGGCAACTTGCACCTGAGGATTCTGCCCTGTCGTCCTGGGGAGAATGAAATTCGGGTTGAAGTGAAAGGGATCCCGGCCCAGGAGCTGACCCTTGGGTTCTCTCTGCCGGAACAGGGGATCCCCCCTTTACGCCGCACTGTGGCGCCGGCTGGGCCCGGCCAATTTGGGGTGGAGAATGTGCCCCTGGCCCTGGCGGGGGAATGGCAGATCGAGGTGAGACTGTTGGTCGGCGATTTTGAAGAACGGCGAGGCCAGATCGCGGTTTCTCTCCAGCCAGACTAAGACACCCGCCAACCGCCGAGCCAGGGGCTCTCCGCTCAAGGGGGCCGGCCTGTGGCAGAATCGAGCCAGCCTGCAAAACAGCAAAAGGCTGCGCTGCTCAGGTGACCGGCTTGGCTATGGAAGACAAAATCAGGGCGGGAACTGTGCTCAGGGGGCGCTACCGCATTCTCCATCCCCTCGGGGAAGGGGGATTTGGTGTGACCTACAAGGCGGTGGATCAAGACACCTTCGATAGCCCCTGCGTCGTCAAGCGCCTTCGCCCCCTCTCTACGGATCCCTACACGCTGGCCACGGCTCGCAAGCTTTTTGAGCGGGAAGCCAAGGTTCTCAACCAGCTCAATCACTTCGACCAAGTGCCCCGCCTGCTGGCCCACTTCGAGCAGGATCAGGATTTTTACTTGGTGCAAGAGTTTGTTGCCGGCCATGATCTCAGCCAGGAGCTGATCCCGGGCAAGCCGCTGGGCGAGGCCGAGGTTTTGCAACTGTTGCGGGATATTTTGGAGATCCTGCGCCATGTGCATGCCCACCAGATCATCCATCGGGATATCAAGCCGGCCAACCTGATGCGCCGCGATGCTGATGGCAAGTTGGTGTTGATCGACTTTGGGGCGGTGAAAGAGGTGGGACGGCTGGTCAGCCCTGCCCCCGGCCAGACCCAGTTGGCGACGGTGATCGGCTCGGTGGGCTACATAGCGCCGGAACAGCTCAACGGCAAGCCCCAGCCCTGCAGCGACCTTTACGCCGTGGGAGTTCTGGCTATCCAAGCCCTCACCGGTCGTCCCCCTCAGAAGATCCGGGATGATCCCCGCACCGGCCAGCTTATCTGGCGGGATCTGGTTCAGGTCAGCGAGGAGCTGGCGGAGATTTTGGATCGCATGATCTGTCCCCGCTGGCAAGAGCGCTTTCAGTCGGCGGCTGAGGTGCTGGAGGCGCTGCGGCCCCTGCTGCCCAGTCCTGACGAAGCTGTTCTGGCGGTGGATCAAGTTCTGGCAGCGCGCCTCTTGACCCGTGGACAGGAGAAAGCCCGCCAAGGGGATTTCCAGGGAGCAATTGCCGACTATACCCTGGCCATTCAATTGGATCCCCGCAACAGCCGCGCCTACAGCCAGCGGGGCAGCGCCCGCTACAAAAGTGGAGACTTGGCAGGGGCTATCGCAGACTACACCCAAGTTATTCAATTGGCAGGGGATGCCCGCGCCTATTTCAACCGGGGCATCGCCCGCTACCGGCTGGAGGACTACGAGGGGGCTGTTGCCGACTATACACAGGCTCTCCGCCTCAACCCGCAATGGGCGGTGGCCTACTACAACCGCGGCAATGCTTACCGGCAACTGAATCAGCAGCAGCAGGCCATTGAGGATTATTCGCGGGCCATTGAGCTCAACCCAGAGGATGTGCGGGCCTATTTCAACCGCGGCGTGGTGCGCGGCCATCTGGGAGATGCACAGGGGGCAGCAGCAGATTTTTCCGAGGTGATCAAACGGGATCCACAGGATGGAGAGGCTTATTTCAACCGGGGGGTGGCGCGGGCCCAGTTGCTGGATCTGCAGGGGGCTGTCGAGGACTACACCCAAGCGTTGCAGTTGGATCCTGGCCAGGGCAAAGCCTATTACCGGCGGGGCCTGGCCCGACAAGTGTTGGGGGATCCCCAGGGGGCTGTTGAAGATTTTTCTCAGGCCATAGCGCTGCGGGCTGCGGAAACGGGCGAACTTTCTGGGACAGAGGCGGCTGCCCAAGCAGATCTCTACTTGCAGCGGGCCATGGCCCACCTGAGCAACAACGCTCTGGAGCCGGCGCTGGCCGATTGTGAACAGGCCCTCGGCCTGGATCCCAAGCTGTCGCGGGCCTATCTCTGCCGGGGCTTGGCCCGTCAGGGGCTGGGGGATCCCGGCGGCGCCCTGGCAGACTTCAACCGTGCCCTGGAGCTGGATCCCCAGATGGCCAAAGCCTACCTCAATCGGGGCATTGCCCAGCTCGATTTGGGCAACGTCGCCGCGGCTCTGGCGGACTTGAGCCAGGCCATCGCTTTGGATCCCCAAGATGCCGGTGCCTACAGCAGCCGCGGGCGGGTTCATCGGCTGCTGGGGGATCTGCTGGCGGCCCTACAGGATTACACGGCTGCTCTGGAGCGGGATCCGCAAAACCCCCAGCTCTACTTCAACCGCGGCCAACTCCATGCGGAGCGGGAAGATTGGTCGGCAGCCTGTGAGGACTTCTCGCAGGTGTTGCAATGGGCGGCCCGGCCTGGGATCCCGCGCGGGTCGGAGCTCTTGGTGAATGCCCATCTGGGCCGCGGCATGGTGCGACAGCGGCTGGGGGACTGGCAGGGGGCGCTGGCCGATTTCGACCAAGCTCTGCAAGGAGATCCTCAATCAGGCTTGGCTTATTTCCATCGCGGCCAGGTGCGGGCTGCCCTGGGAGATGGGCCGGGGGCCATCCAAGACTACCACCAGGCTTTGGCGCTGGGGGCAGCCGTGGCCGAAGCGGACATTCGCCGGGATCTGGCGCGGGTGCACGCTCAGACGGGGGATCTGCAGGCGGCCCTAGAGCAGTTGAACGAGGCGGTGCGCCTGCAGCCGCAGCGGCGGGATCTGCGCCAAGAGCGAGCCGAGCTCCATCGGCAATTGGGCCGGTGGCAGGAAGCAATTGCCGACTACGATGAGGTGTTGCGGCAGGATCCCCAAGACTGGACGGCTTGGTTAGGACGGGGCATGGCCCATCGGCAGATGGGCAACTTGGCTTCTGCCATTCAGGATCTCAGCCGGGTTTTGCAGCAGGATCCCGACCATAGGGAAGCGCTGTGGCAGCGGGGACAAACTCTGCTGCAGTTGGGCCAGAAGGAAGCGGCCCTGTCCGATCTCGACCGCCTGCTGCAAAGGGATCCCCACCACGGGATGGCCCGCCTGGCCCGCGGCTCCCTCTTGAAGGAGCTGGGGCACCCTGCGCAGGCCGAATCCGACTTTGACCAGCTCATCCAGGAAAAGGCCCAAGAGGGGGAACAGAAGCTCTCTCTGGAAGCCCACCTGCAGCGGGCCCAGGTTCGCCGCCTGCGCCACAACTTGGAGGGGGCGGTGGCCGATTTGGATCGGGCCTTGGAGCTGGCCGGCCCCGGGGCTCCGGAAGCGCTGGTCACGGCCGCCCTGCTGTACCGGGGCTTGTGTCACCAAGAGAGGGGGGATCTGGCCGGGGCGCTGGCGGATTTCACGGCGCTGATCCAGCAGCAGCCGCAGTCTTCTCAAGGATTTGCCCTGCGGGCAAGGGTGCATCTGGCTTTGGGAGACAAACAGGGGGCGTTGGCGGATCTCGACCAAGCCCTGGGTCTCAACCGGGACTGGGGAGTGGCCGATGCGGCCCTGACCTACCGTCAACGGGGGGATCTGCATCGGCAGGCCAATCGCCCTGAGCTGGCCATTGCCGACTACACGCAGGCCCTGGCCTTGAACCCACAGGAGCGCACTGCTTTGCTCTGCCGAGCTCTCTTGTGGGATCGCGCAGGGCAGACGGACAAAGCTCTGGCAGACTACACTCAACTGCTGCAACTGGAGCTGGATCCCCAAGAGCGCGTCTGGGTCTTGAACAACCGCGGCTGGGCTTGCGCCCAACAGGGGGATTTCTCGGCGGCCATCCGCGACTACACCCAAGCCATCGAGATCGACCCCTGCCACCTCAACGCTCACTACAACCGCGCCCTGGCCCGGGCTGCCTCTGGGGATTGGCAGGGGGCCTGCCAGGATTTCCAGGCTGCCCTCCAGATCCAGGAGTACCAAGGTCGGCTTTTGGAAGAGGCCAGTCTCCCCTTCTAGAGATCCACTCAAGCCTCCTCCGCACCTTCTCCCGTCTCCGGTCGCAGCAGCGGGAAGGCAATGACATCACGGATGCTAGGGGCGTCGCACAGCAGCATCGCCAGACGGTCGATGCCGATGCCCAGGCCGCCGGTGGGAGGAAGGCCGTACTCCAGGGCGGTGAGGAAGTCCTCGTCGAGAAAGTGGGCCTCTTCGTCTCCGGCTGCCTTCAGGGCCGCCTGGGCCTCCAGCCGCTGCCGTTGGTCTACCGGGTCGGTCAGCTCCGAGTAGGCGTTGGCCGTCTCTCGCCCGACGATAAACAGCTCAAAGCGCTCCGCCAACCCCGGCTTGCTGCGGTGGGGCTTGGTGAGCGGACATACCTCCAGGGGATAGTCCAGAACAAAAGTCGGCTGGCGCAGACGGCTTTCGCAGCAGTGCTCGAAGGCTTTGACCAGCAGCTTGCCGGGGGAGTCCTGGGGGGAGAGATCGGGGATCCCCTGCTCGGCCAGGGCAGGCAAGAGCTCAGCAGTGGATCCCTTTTCCACGTCGATGAAGATGCCGGTGGCCTCTTCCACCAACTCCTGTATCGTCACCCGCCGCCAGGGTGGGGTGAGGTCGATGGCTTCCCCTTGGTAAGTAATTTGCAGGGATCCCCGTACCGCCAGGGCGGCGTTGCAGACCAGGGTTTCGGTCAGCTCCATCATGGTGTGGTAGTCGGCAAAGGCTTGATAGGCCTCTAGCGAGGTGAACTCCGGGTTGTGGCGGGTGGAGATGCCTTCGTTGCGAAAGACCCGCCCAATTTCGTACACCCGCTCGATCCCGCCCACCACCAGCCGCTTCAGGTGTAGCTCGGTGGCGATGCGCAGGTAGAGATCCAGATCCAGGGCGTTGTGGTGGGTGATGAAAGGCCGCGCCTCCGCCCCGCCGGGGATCACCTGCAACACCGGCGTCTCGATCTCCACAAAGCCCTGCTCCTCCAGGGTCTGCCGCAGGGAGCGGACGATCTTGGCCCGGTCGAGCAAGGTTTGCTTCACCTCGGGGTTGACGATGAGATCGACGTAGCGCTGGCGGTAGCGTTTCTCCACATCCCGTAGGCCGTGCCACTTGTCGGGCAGGGGCAGCAGCGCCTTGGTCAGCACCTGGTACTCGTCCACCCGCACCGACAACTCGCCTTTTTCGGTGCGCTTGAGACAGCCCTTGGCCCCCAGCCAGTCGCCCACGTCGAGGAGCTTGTCCAGGTTCTTGAAAGCCAGCTCTCCCATGTGCTCCGTCAGCCGTTGCTTTTCTAGGTAGAGCTGGATGGTGCCGGAGCGATCCTGAAGGGTAAAAAAGGCCAGTTTGCCCATGACCCGCCGCGCCCGGATCCGTCCGGCCACGGCCACCTGCACATCCTCCCGCTCGGCGCCGGGCTCGAGATCGGCAAATTGGGCCTGCAACTCAGCGGCCAGGTGGGTAACCGGGAAAGAATAGGCATAGGGCAGGATCCCTTGCTCCTGCAGGTGGCGGGCTTTCTCGAGACGGGCGGCCCGTTGGGCGGCTTCACTGCTGCTGGGGAGAGTGGACATAGGAGTAAAGGGAATAGAGGATTTCAGGAACGGACGGGATCCTTTTTTTACTCTTCCGGCGGCGCGATCCCGTGGGAACGCAGCAGCTCCAAAAGTCTTTCGGCCCGTTGGCGTTCTCTTTCGGCCCGCTGCTGCTCTAGGGCGGCCTTTTCGTCGCCGGTGGGCAAAACTTGGCCCTCTCGGTCACACCAGCGCAGCCATTCCGTGTTGACGCCCTCGAAGGATCCCTGCCAGAGGGTCAAGCCCAGGCCAATCTCCTCCAGCCAAGTGGAATCGAAGGGAACCAGCTCTCCCCCCCGCCGCTGAAAAAGAACCAGCGGGGATCCCTGTAGTTCCCGCAGTTGCCGCAAAGGATCGTAAACCCCGTAGTAGCCCACCCCAGCGCGGGCATAGTCCCTGAGTTTGCGACCCAGCTCTTCCCCCTCGCGGTTGGAGACAATCTCAATGACCACGTCGGGGGGCTTGCCCATCTCCCAGACGAAGTAGGTGCGATCTTCCTTGCGCTCGAAGCTGGCGGGGGGAGCCACCTCCAGGCTGAGCATGACATCGGGCACCAGCGGCGGCAGCTTGAGGGCGTAGAACAGGCCGACGTTGGCCGTGGCCAAGAAGGGGATCGGCTCGCCGCTGTCTTTGGCCCTGGGTTGAAAGGAAGCGTAGAGGGCGTTGGTGAGCAGGCGCTGCAGCTTCTCTGAGTAGATGCTATCCACAGGCTGGTCGTCCTCGATTGTCAGGTCGCTGACATCCGGTGGCGGCGGCGGTGGAAACTCCGCTGCTGGTGTCGAGGGCTTGAGGGGGCTAGAAGGTGCAGAAACCATGATGCCGGGATCCCTTGCAGGGGTGCTAGGGGCTGCTCGGTTGTTTGTCGATCAGCCGATATGAAACCATCTCGAGGGTAGCAAAGGCTGCTGGGAAAAGGGTGACCAGAAAGCTTCTCCAATCCCACGCCAGAGATAGAAGCCCAACCCTGGGCTTGCCTCCTTGAGCAGAGCAAGAGACAAAAAATCCTGCCAGACCTCCTCAGCTTTGGCCGGATCCCTTTTGGAGAGCAGCTAGCGCTCTGCTTGGGCGTTCAAGCGGGAGACGATCAGGTACACCACGAAGATAAACAGGGCCACCAATGCCATAGGTCGATCCTTGGTCAGTATCTTTCGCCAGTGTCTGTAGGATAGGGTGCCCACCCGAGCAGGGATCGAGTCGCTGTCCTTGCATAAGACTTTACTATATAACGCTATAGATATGACATTTGCCCGCAGGTTGGTTCTCGGCGGAAGATCGACTGCCGAGCTGGGCCAGTTGGGGATCCCCTCTCACTGGGTAGGCTCGGAGCTGGGCAGAGCCACCAGCAGGGCCTCCAGCAGCCGCTGCACCCGGCTGAGGCGCAGGCCAGCGTCGGCCAAAACAGGGCTGTTGGGGATGATGGCGTGGCGGAACCCCAGCTTGGCGGCTTCCTTGAGGCGCTGCTCCAACTGCGGCACCGGGCGCACCTGCCCCCCCAGGCCCACCTCGCCAATCAAGACCGTGAAGGGATCCACCTGGCGATCCCGGAAGCTGGCGGCCACGGCCACCGCCACCCCCAAGTCGGCAGCCGGCTCGGCCACCTGGATGCCGCCGGCGGAGGCGATGTAGGCGTCGTATTTGGAAAGCGGGATCCCCACCCGTTTTTCCAGCACCGCCAAGATCTGCAGAAAGCGGTTGAGCTCGATGCCGGTGGCGGTGCGGCGGGGGGAGCTGTAGCTGGTGGGGCTGACCAGGGCCTGCACCTCGACCACCAAAGGGCGGGTGCCCTCACAGGCGACAATGGTGGCTGTTCCTGGCGTGGCCTGATCCCGGCTGCTCAAAAAAAGCTGCGAGGGGTTGTCTACTTCCACCAAGCCAGAGGCAGTCATCTCGAAAACGCCGATTTCCTGGGCTGCCCCAAAGCGGTTTTTGACGGCGCGCAGCAGGCGGTGGCTCTGAAAGCGATCCCCCTCGAAGTACAAGACGGTGTCCACTAAGTGCTCCAGCACCTTGGGCCCGGCCAGGGATCCATCTTTGGTGACATGGCCAACGATGAGCAGGGCCACCCCCAGTTTTTTGGCCACCCGCATCAAGAGGCCGGCACATTCCCGCACCTGGGAGACGGATCCCGGCGCTGAGCTAAGCTGCCCCCAGAAGATGGCCTGAATGCTGTCAATGATGGTCACCTGCGGCTGCAGAGCCTGGATCTCGGCCAGAATGGCCTCCAGCTCGGTCTCGGCCAATAGGTAGAGCTGCTCACTTTCTATCCCCAGCCCCTCCGTCCCGCCGAGGCGATCTGCACGCAGCTTAATCTGCTGGGCCGATTCCTCCCCCGACACGTACAAGACAGGCCCGCCCTTGGCCAGATGAGCAGCAGTCTGCAGCAGCAGAGTGCTTTTGCCGATGCCCGGATCCCCGCCGATCAACACCAGGGATCCCGGTACAATGCCGCCCCCCAACACGCGGTCGAACTCGCCAAAGCCCGAGGAAAGGCGGGGGTGGCGATCCGAGTGCACCTGAGCGAGAGGAAGGGCTGCCTGGGGGATCCCGCTGCCGCGGCTGCGCGGGGGGACAAGACGCTGGGGTGACCCAGACTTGGGAGAGGGGGTGAGAACCACCTCCGTCAGGGTATTCCAGGCGCCACAGTTGTCGCAGCGGCCCAAAAACTTGGGATAGCGCTCGCCGCACTGGCTACACTCCCAGACGGTTTTGGCCTTGGCCATGAGCAGGGATCCCGCCTCTTTCTCAGGATACAAAGACTCGATCCCGCTGGCGCAATCAGGATCTCCGCAAGGGCTCCGACCGGCTGCCGCTAACTGTGGGGCACAGGAACGGCAGGAATGGGCACCTCCGGCAAGACTAGGGATCCGCACTGGCCGTGGTGGCGCAGCAGATGGTCACAGAGCACCAAAGCCACCATCGCCTCCACCATCGGCACCGCCCGCGGCAGCACACAGGGATCGTGGCGCCCCCGCGCCGCCAAGACCGTCTCCTGCCCGTCGAGGGTGACCGTGCTTTGGGGCTGGCGAATGGTGGCGGTGGGCTTGAAGGCCACCCGCAGGACGATATCTTCCCCGTTGCTGATGCCCCCCTGGATGCCGCCGGAGCGGTTGCTGCGGGTGCGCCAGCCGCTGGGGGTCATGTAAAACTCATCGTTGTGCTGCTTGCCCGTCAGGTAGGTGCCGGCAAACCCCGACCCAATCTCAAACCCCTTGCTGGCCGGCAGCGACATCACCGCCTTGGCCAGGTCGGCTTCTAGTTTGTCAAACACGGGGCAGCCCAGCCCGCGGGGCACATTGCGGGCCACGCACTCCACCACTCCCCCGAGAGAATCCCCTTCCCGCGCCGCTGCTTCGATTTTGTCAATCATTGCCGCCGCCGCTTCTGGGTCGGGGCAGCGGACAATGTTGGCTTCCACCTGCTCGGCTGTTACTGAGCTGGGATCCACCTGCGCCTCCACGTCTTTGACCCGCTGCACATAGGCCAGGATCTCCACCCCTGCCGCCAGACGCAGGATCTTCTTGGCAATGGCCCCGGCGGCCACCCGGCCAATGGTCTCCCGCGCCGAGGCCCGTCCTCCCCCCTGCCAGTTGCGGATGCCGTACTTAGCCTGGTAGGTGGCGTCGGCATGGGAAGGGCGAAAGGTGGTGGCCATTTCGCGGTAGTCCTGGGGGCGGGCATCCTGGTTGCGCACCAGGATGTGGATGGGTGTGCCCAGCGTAAAGCCCTGGAAAACCCCGGAGAGTATCTCGCAGCGATCCGCCTCCTGGCGCGGCGTGGTGATGGAGCTCTGGCCAGGGCGGCGCCGATCCAGCTCCGCCTGGATGTCGGCCTCGCTTAAGGGCAGCCGCGGCGGGCAGCCGTCCACCACCACCCCCACCGCCCCCCCGTGGGACTCGCCGTAGGTGGTGACGCAAAACAAGACGCCGAAGGAGTTGCCGTTGGCCATGGGATCCCTGGGTTGCCGAAAGTTGAAAACCTGCCCGTTTTGGAGAGGGTCTGACCCTTGAGGGACTGTTTTTATTCTGCACCAGGGAACTGCCGAGCAGCGCGGTGCAACTGACGGCAGCCGGCGATCCCCCGCAACACCAGGTGGGGATCCCAGCGCAGCTCTGCGTCAAGGGGCCGCAGGTGGGGGTAGAGCAGCTCGCCATCGCCGCCGGTTACTAGCAGGGGCCCCTGGGGAAAGCGGCGCCGCCAGTCGGCGATGAAGTCCTGCAAGCCGGCCAGCAGGGTGTGGAGAATGCCGCTGCGGATGGCAGCCCCAGTGTCCCTGGCCCAGCGGGGGGGCAAGGGATCCGCTGCCTCCCACTCCACTTTGGGCAGGCGGGCGGTGTGGTCGGCCAGTGCCTGTGCCTGCAGCCCTAGGCCGGGCAGGATCGCCCCTCCCAGCAGGGATCCCTCCGGGTCAGCCCCCGTCAGGGTTAGGGCGGTGCCGGCGTCGATGACCAGACAGGGCCAGCCGTAGTGGATGCCGGCAGCCCAGACGGCCAGCGCCCGATCCAGCCCCAGGCCGGGGTAGGGATCCCGCAGCGGCACCTGGGAGAGTCCAAGGCAATGCACCCACGGGGATCCCGGCGGCAAAGGGGCAGAGCCAACGGCAGCCAGCCACAGCTCCGTCTCTTCCGGCCAGGACAAGGGCCGGTGGGCAGGGAACTGTTCCACCTTGACCAAGGTCTCCCCCACAAACCAGCCCCAGCGCACGTGGGTGTTGCCCAGCACCGCCGCCAGCCACCGGTCGGGTTGGGCCTCAAAACTCATGCAGCAGCTCCGCCTCCACGCGAAACAGCTCCACCGGCTGATCCGCAGGGATCCCGGCCAACCTTTTGGCGGTGGAAAGCTGCCATTCCGTTGTCAGGGCTTCTCCGGGCAGCAACACCGCCCCCCGCGTGCCCGTGCGAATGAACAGGCCCATGCGGGTGGGATCCACCTGCTCCAGCGAGGGGATGGGCACCACCCGTCGCACGATGGCCACCTGGATGGACGCCGACTCCAGCTCCCCAGGTCGCAGGGGCGGATAGCGCCAGTCGCGGGTAACAGCCCCCACCGCTGCCCGGATGGTGGCCCTGGCCAGATCCTCGCCGCCGGGATCCAAGCTGCCCCAACAGCCGCGGGGCCGCCCCTCCCTGGTCACCGTAACAAAAACTCCCGCCGGGCGCCGCCAGTGGGGCGGGATCTCTTCTGGGGCGGGCAGCACCTGGCCAGTGGCGAAGTAGTGGGCGATGGCCTGCCGCGCCAGGGCCGGCAGCGTCTCAGGAAGGGGTGGCGGCTGGCCGGGAGCGGGGATCCCTGTCCCCTTCGCCTCTTCCTCCCTGGGGTCGACCAAGGCGCCTGCCCAGAAAGTCGTGGCCGGGGACGGGATCCCGCCAACGCGCCCGGAAACCTCTGGCTGGGATCCAACCAGCAGCACTAGCCCCGCCCCCAGAAACAAGGTCAGTAGGCCGAGCAGGTGAACGGCAAAGGTGGACATGGGCAGGGATCCCCTTGGCAAGGGAGAGAGGGTTGGCAACCCAACTCTAGGCTAGGCTACGCCCCCGCTGCTGCAGGTACTGGAAAACGGTGTTCAAGTCCTTGTCGCCCCGCCCGGAGCAATTGACCACCACCCGCTGCTGGGGGCCAAGCTGCGGCGCCAAAGTCTTCAGGTAGGCCAGGGCATGGGCTGTCTCCAGAGCAGGGATGATCCCTTCCAGGCGTGACAGCAGCAGCAGCGCCTCCACCGCCTCGTCGTCGGTAACCGCGTAGTACTCGGCCCGCCCGATCTCTTTTAGGTAGCTGTGCTCCGGCCCTACGCCAGGGTAGTCCAGACCGGCGCTGATGGAATGGGCCTCCTGTACCTGGCCTTCCTCGTCCTGCAGCAGGTAGCTCATGGCCCCGTGCAAGACCCCAATGCGACCGCGGCTGAGGGTGGCGGCGTGGCGGGATGTGTGCAAACCCTCCCCGGCAGCCTCAATACCGATGAGCCGCACCTGAGGATCGCGGATAAACTCGTTGAACAGGCCCAGGGCATTGGAGCCGCCGCCCACACAGGCCAGCAGCACGTCCGGCAACCCTCCCCATTTCTCCTGGCACTGCTGCCGCGTCTCCTGGCCGATGACATCGTGAAAGGCCCGCACCAGCTTCGGGTAGGGGTGGGGCCCGGCCACCGTGCCAATGACGTAGTGGGTGGTCTCCACATGGGTTACCCAGTCGCGGATGGCCTCGGAGAGGGCATCTTTGAGGGTGGCCGTGCCGGCTTCCACCCCGCGCACCTCAGCGCCCAACAGGCGCATCCGCTGCACGTTGGGGGCCTGCCGCTCCATATCCAGCGCCCCCATGTAGATGACGCATTCCAGGCCGAAGCGGGCGCACACCGTTGCCGTGGCCACCCCATGTTGGCCGGCGCCGGTCTCGGCGATGATCCGCCGCTTGCCCATGCGCACCGCCAGCAGCACTTGGCCGAGGGCGTTGTTGATCTTGTGGGCGCCGGTGTGGTTGAGGTCTTCCCGTTTAAGGTAGATCTGGGGGCCGCCGTAGTGTTCGGTAAGCCGCTGGGCAAAGTAAAGCGGGCTGGGCCGACCGACAAAATCCCGCAACAAGCTGTGCAACTCGGCGCGAAACTCGGGATCCTGCCAGTGCCGCTCAAAGGCTTCCTCCAGCTCCGTCAGGGCGCTCATCAGGGTTTCCGGCACAAAGCGGCCCCCAAACGGCCCAAACCGGCCCTGGGGATCCGGGCGCACCTGTGGGTCAAGGGGATCCCAAGCAACAGCGTGGGCAGCAGCAAGAGGAGTTGAGGTCATGGCAAATCTGTTGGTGCGGGCTGGGCAGCCGGCAATAGGAGACAGGCCTCCCTATTTTACAAAAGTCGGAAACGCGGGAAGGCGACTATTTGCCGCCCTAGAGGGTGGGATCCCGCCAAAACCGGCTTTGAATAGGGGACTTCCAGGGATCTTTAGGATGAGGCCGTCTGATTTTGGGGAGCGGCCTTTATGGACAAGCATCTGCAAGAGTTGCTCCAGCAAGAAGATCAAAAGCGCATAGACGAAGAACTACGCCGCACCTATGCCCTTTCTCAAAAGTCTCAGGGAGTGGCAATCTTTTTGTCGTTATTGCTGGCTTTTGCAGCCTACATTTATACGCGGCGATGGAAAGCGCTGATGGTCTTTTTGGGGTGGTGCATTTTTGTTGGTGTGTTGTTTGGCGACGAAGAAGGAGAAGTTTCTCTCCCTGGACTTTTTCTGGCCTCCACCTGGGCAGCAGTGGACAACTGCGCCGCTATCCAGCGAGCTAGAGAAAAAATTGAACTGCTGCGCTCCGGGCAAAACCTCGATAGCGACCGGCGGAGTTAATCGACATCAAATCAACAAGCTGGAAACCCTATCCTTCTCCCCTCTCCCTGTGGGAGAGGGGTTGGGGGTGAGGGATCCCTTTGCCAGCAGCAGTTTAGAAAAAAGGAGCCTAGAATGGCCGCAGATCCGAAAAACTCGAAACCATGAGATCTGCTGCTCGCCTAGCCTGTCTGCTCGCCGGTCTCCTTGTGGGAAAAGAGATCCCGGCTCTGGCCTCACCCGCTCTTTTGGTGCTGGCCCAGTCAGGGTATCAACCTTACATCAATGTCCGCTTTGGCTACCGCCTCGACTATCCGGCTGATTTTGTCCCCCAAGGGGAATCCGACAGCGGCGACGGCCAGGTGTTCATCGGCAAAGAGGGGGCCGAGCTGCGCGTTTGGGGTGGGTACAATATTTTTCAAGCAACGCCCGCCAGCGCCCTGCAAGAGGAGTTGCAGCGCAGCCGAGAAAGCGGACGCCGGGTTACCTATCAAGTTGCCGGTCGGGATTTTTTCGTGGTCTCCGGCTACGAGCCAGGCAGCTTGCGGATTTTCTATCTCAAAAAGCTTGTCCGCCCCTCTCTAGAGGCTGGCTTTGAATTGGTCTATCCGGCCAGCCGGCGCGAGCGCTACGACCGGGATGTGGAAGCCATAGCCCGCTCCCTGCGCTTTGAGGATCCCTGACCCAGGCCCCAGTTGGGGCATGATCATAGGGATCCCTGGCAAAACCCAATGGCCGAGAGACCGCTGGACAGTTGGCTGCGGGAACGGATGCAAGCCGTTGGCCTTTCCTCATGGCAGGCCTTGCAAGCTCAAGCAGGGATCAGCCGCCGCGCCCTCGATCAGGTGCGCCAAGGGCGGTGGGGATCCCTGCGCCTGGAGCAACTGCAAAAGTTGGCTGCCGCTCTCCGGTGGGATGTGGGATCCCTGCTTGGCGGCGGAAGGGGCTCTGACAATGCAGAGGCAATCTTCTCCCTGCTGCAGCCGCTGCTGACCAGCTACCCCACCGTCCGCGAGATTGCCCGGCGCAAGCCGGATTGGCCGGCCCAGAACGTGACGGCTCTGTTCCGGTCGCTGGATGCCCTGCTGCAGCAGTGGGGGTATGAAGCTATCGGCAGCCCTCTTGAATCTGTCCCCTTCGACCCGCAACTGCACCAGCCGGATCAGCCGGACATTCGGCCCGGGGATCCCGTCTATATCCGCTTTGTCGGCTACCGCTGCGGCGATCGCATTCTCTGCCCGGCCAAAGTTAGTCACTCCCTGCCCGGAGGATTGAGCTGATGGCACCCGTCCCCAAAGCGACGCTGGCTATTGATTTTGGCACCAGCAACACCGTGGTGGCGGTTTGGGATCCCGTCCAAGAAGCGCCCCGCCTGCTCAGCCTTCCCGGCCTCTCCCGCCCCAGTTACGCGGCTATTCCCAGCCTGGTCTACGTCAAGGGAAAAGGCCAACTTCTGGTGGGAGAAACCGTGCGCGCCGGGCGCTGGGGAGCAGTGGATCCGCAG
Source organism: Synechococcus sp. OH20 (assembly GCF_047502685.1). Classification (NCBI taxonomy): domain Bacteria; kingdom Bacillati; phylum Cyanobacteriota; class Cyanophyceae; order Synechococcales; family Synechococcaceae; genus Synechococcus; species Synechococcus sp. OH20. The sequence goes on from NZ_JANSIQ010000052.1 coordinate 78,314, forward strand.
CGCTTGTTTCAGGGCTTCAAGCGGGATCTGGTGGCGGAGTTTGTGCCCCCGCCGCGAGTTCTGGATGGGGAGCGCTACGATGCCGAGAGGGTAGCCCAGGCTTTTTTGCAGGCGGTGATGGAAGCCATCCAGCAAGAATACCCGCAGCCGCAACAGGTGGTGTTTACAGCTCCCGTCGGCTCTTTTGAGCGCTACTTAAACTGGCTGCGGAGGGTGGCCGGGGATCCCGTTCAGATTGTGGACGAGGCCACTGCCGCTGCCCTGGGCTATGCGGTTGGCCAGACGGGATCCCTTGTGTTGGTGGTGGATTTCGGTGGCGGCACCTTGGATCTCAGCCTGGTGCGCACCCTTCCCCCTCAGCCGGGCAACCCCGTCCTCAAGGCAGAGGTAATCGCCAAGGCAGATGCCTACGTGGGCGGATTGGACATCGACATCTGGATTGCCGAATACCTGCTGGGGCAACTGGGGCTGAGCCGGCAGCAGCTGGGGGCCCTGAGCTGGATTACCCTTTTGGAGCAGGCAGAACAGCTCAAGATTACCCTTTCTGCCCAGCCCAAGGCGGTGGGCAGTTGGTTTGACGACGAAGCCCTAACTGCCTATGAGCTGCAGTTGGATCGGCAGGTGCTGGAGGAGATTTTAGAAACCCACCAGCTCTTGGATCAAATCCGCCAGTGCCTAGACGATGTGCTTCTCACTGCCCAGGCCAGGGGAGTGGGCAAAGGCCAAATTGAGCAGGTGCTCCTGGTGGGAGGCAGCTCCCAACTGCCGGCAGTCCAAGAGCTGCTCCGCTCCTACTTTGGCAAAAAGAAAGTCCGCTGCGAACGCCCCTTCGACGCTGTGGCCTTGGGCGCCCTGCAGGTGGGCCGCCAAGTTAAGCTGGAGGATCGCCTGCACCACAGCTACGCCATCCGCCTCTGGGATCCCTTGCAAAAAAGCTATGTCTACTACCCTCTGTTTGAGCGGGGCAGCCCCTACCCCTGCCGACGCTCCGAGCCCTTGATCTTGCAGGTGGCCAACGATGGGCAAACCGAAATTCGCCTCGATGTGGGAGAAGTGGCTCAGGTGGCCCAAGCCGAGGTGGTTTACGACGAGCTGGGGCGCATGAGCAGCCGCCAACTCACTCGACAAACCGATTTTCGATCCCTGGCCCCTGGCGCCGAGCCGGCTTGCCTGGCCCGCCTGCAGCCCCCAGGCCGCGCAGGAGAAGATCGCCTCAAGGTGGAATTTGCCGTCGATGCCTCGCGGCGGCTGCTGGCCACTATCTTCGACTTGCAAACCCAGCAACTTTTGGTAGAAGCCCAGCCCGTAGCCACCCTGAGTTAGAGAGAGAAAGGCACTCAGCCTCTTGTCGCACCGAAACCCAAACAGCGCTATCTGGCCATCCTCCCCTCTCCCTCAGGGAGAGGGGCCGGGGGTGAGGGATGCCTCAGGGAGAGGGGCCGGGGGTGAGGGATGCCTCAGGGAGAGGGGCTGGGGGTGAGGGTAAATTTGAAACGACCATAACCCGATCGATTGGATGGGGATTTGATTGGGCCTAGCTTGAGGAATTCAGTATTTGAGAAAAAGCCTTGTTTTCGCCACCACCTCCCTCTTTTGCCCGTCCCCCCCTAGACTTTATCCCGCCGGCCTACAAGCCCTGGGTGCTGCGGCTTGTCCACGGGATCCTGCCGCTGCTGTTGCGGCTGAGGGTGCGGCCCTGGCTTCCTTCCGGCATTGCCAAAATCGAGGCTAGGGGTGTGGAGATCCTGGCGCAGCTCTACCACCAGTTTCAGGCGGGCCAGATCCGGCTGATTCTCGCTTTCCGGCATGTGGAGGTGGATGATCCCCTGGTGGGCCTCTACGTGCTCTCTCGCCTGATGCCGCAGGCTGCCCGTCACCAAGGGATCCCCCTCCGCAAACCCATTCACGCCCATTTTCTCTACGACCGGGGCATGCCTCTTTGGGGTGGCAGGTGGCTGGGGTGGCTACTGTCTCGCCTGGGCGGGATCCCTGTGCATCGGGGACGGCGGGTGGATCGGCTGGCGCTGGCGGCGGCGCGGCGCCTACTGCTGGACGGCCCATTTCCTTTTGGGATCGCCCCGGAAGGGGCCACCAATGGCCACAGCGAGCGGGTCAATCCTCTGGAGCCGGGAACGGCGCAACTGGCCTTTTGGTGCGCCGAAGACCTGGCCAAAGCCGGTCGTTCGGAAAAGGTGGTTGTGGTGCCCATCGGGATCCAATACCGCTACCTAAAGCCCTCTTGGAAAAAGCTGGAGCGCCTGCTAAGCCACCTCGAGCGCCTCAGTGGCCTGACGCCGCCGGCGGATCCCAAGCCTTCCGCAAACCGCCACTGTGCTCAGCGGATCTGTGGCCTGGCCCACCACCTGCTGGCCCAGATGGAAACGTTTTACGGCCTTCCCCCTCTTCCCTCTGGGGCGCCTTTCAACGCCCGCCTGGAACGGCTGCTCCACACGGCGCTGCAGACGGCCGAGACCTACTTTGGCCTATCTCCCCAAGGGGACTGGAACAGCCGCTGCCGCCGCATCGAAGAAGCCGCCTGGATCCAGATCTACCGAGAAGAATTGCGGCATCCCGGATCCCTGGCTCCGCTGCAGCGGGGGTTGCTCGACTGGAAAGCCCAGCAGGCCACCCTCTACCTACAGCACATGCGCCTGGTGGAAAGCTGCGTGGCCGTGCAGGAAGAGTACTTGCTGAGTAAGCCTTCTTTTGAGCGGCTGGCAGAAAGTGCCCTGATCCTGTTTGATGTCTTGGCCCGCCTGCGCGGCGATCCCTACCCGGCCCGGCCTCGCCTGGGTTGGCGAGAAGTTCAGGTTACGGTGGGGGATCCCATCTTGGTGAGCCAGCGATGGGAACGCCAGTACCGCCAAGGCCGCCAGGAAGCCAGACAGGCAGTAGCCGAGCTAACTCAAGATTTGCAACTTGCTCTCGAGCGCATGATCTCTTGAACCAGCAATATTGCCTAGCCGGCAGGGTTGCCTGGCACAGTTCCTCTACCCAACTCCCCTCTCCCTGAGGGAGAGGGGCTGGGGGTGAGGGATACCTCTGGGAGAGGGGCTGGGGGTGAGGGCAGCGGTGCCGAGCAATGGGGGAGTCTTTCCCAGCCAGAAAGGAAGAAGCCTGCCGGGGATCCACTGGAGTTAGTTCTCAGAAACGACTGGCCCTACTGCCGACAGGTAAACCAGCTTTTCATCGTAGAACAGCGCTGAGCCTTGGTCGCCTTGCTGCGACTCTGCCCGGTACTCCTGGCCTTCGCCCACAGTCGTTACCGCTTCCCAAGGCCATTGGGTTATGTTGGCCCAGTATTTGAGAACATCCTCAGAGGTGACCTTGGCTTGCGAGGGGGCTGCTCGCAGGGCCTCGATGGCTAGACCAGCTACCAGGCGAGGCCACAACCGGCTGCAAATCTGCGCCGTTCCGAAGAGATCCAGCGAGCGCACACGACCACCTATGGCAATGGCTAGGCCAGTTGCTCCTTTGACGTAGTCAATGTCTTTGCGGAACTTCTCGAGCTCCCGATTGTAGGTTACATAGGCAGCATCAAGGGCGGCAGTAGGGGAGCTAACACCAAGCCCGCGGTGAAGATAGGCAACGGTGTCCCATACTCTTCCCTGGTCTGAGCGATGGCCAAGTTTGTTTTTCAGCGACTGGAAGACACCCCTTTTTAACTCGTGCCGCAACTTGTTGGGGACAAAGTGCTCGGCATCGCTCATCTCGCGAGAATGGAAGTGCCACCTCCCAGCTTCTACGCAGGAAACGGGTATTGTAACCTTGCTTTTTGGCTTGATTAGGACGGTGGTGTTGAGAACCCGGTTTTGTTTGGCTCCTATCAGCTCCTGGCCTTCTACCAGCAGCAACAGAGACTCACTGTGGTTTTCCACAACTAGCTGAGGCACGGCTCCGGCCTCGCTCACCTCGGTGATGGTTGCTTCCTTGAGCTGCAGTTCAGGAAGGCGATAGGCAACTTCCTGATCCCCCTCAGAAAAGAGGGGAAAAACCTGAAAGCTGCCCTCTTGAATGGGATCGCCAATACGCAGGGCTGGAAAGTTAAGGCTGGCCATCGACTCCTCCTTCTCGTTGAAATTGAAAGGGTGTTGCGCAAGCTGCCCTTTTCCTTGTTGGTATGGGATCAGCTCGCCGGATCTCGCTCCACTCTAAAGTCCTTTGGAAGTTCCCCTTTCCCAAAAGCAAGAAGACTCAACCTCGGTCGGGTGCAGCTTTTCGGGAAGACGGCAGCGCGGACAGAAACAGCCGTTCCCCAAAAAGCAAGGGATCCCTAGAGAAGGGATCCCTCTTCTAAGACCAATTGAGACTAGAACAAATTAGTCGCGCTCAATGTACAAAAAGAGCACGGCCATGGCCACTGCCGGCAGCAGCCAACCGACAATGGGGACGAAAATCCAAGGAAGATAAGCAGCAGCGTAAGAACCGGTCATAGTTTTGCTCCTCTCCAGTGTCTTGACAAGCTTGACAACTAATTCACCAACCCTCGAAAGATGGCGTCGATCCCGGCAAAGTTCTCCAACAGGAAGTAGGCAGCAAAGACGCCACCCATGCCTCCCAAGAAAAATCCTGCCGTCAGATCCCCCCAGCCACGCGCCGTAGATAGAGGATTGGCTCCCGGCGTTTCCGGCTTGTTTCCAAAGGTAACACTGCCATACGCAGACATGCAGGCGGTTCCCAGCAACACAATCACCATGGCCGTGACCAGCCCACCCAAATTGGCCGCCTCAGGATAGTCGCGCAGCGGGCCCACCACGATTTCCGGCCCCACCAAGAAATAGCCATGCGCCAACCCAATCTCCAGCCCCCGCAACAGCGGCGATAGGCCAGGACGGTTGATGGGGAGATTGTTGATAAACAGACGGGTGACAGGAGAATCGCTAATAGGCGTCGAAAGATGCCCCTCGCAGGGATCGTCGTTAAAGGTGCGAATGTAATCCATGTCCGAAGGTCCTGCCTGGAATTTTGCGACTCATTCTACGAGGCTTAAGTTACGCTCTCGGCAACCCATACTCGGATCGTTAAAAAAGTTCACGCTCGCTTAACACAGAGATAGCTCCTCAGTTTGAGACTTTTCCCCAGCGCTCCACGCTGCTTCCGGGCTCTGACCCACCAGCAAACGCGAACCCCCCTGCGCAACTTACGGGGGGAGAAAAGAAAGGCTTAGACTCACCGGCTGGTGGTGAAGAACGAACGGCTTCACCTTGACCTTAAATTATCCTGAATTGCGGGGCTTTGGAACTCTTGTAGCCCCCTTCGTCGTCTCATGAGTCTGGGCAAGCGTTCTGCCCCCGTTCTCTTCCCAGCCTTTCACCCCATTGGCTGGCCTAGAAGTTTGATATCCTATCGGGGGGCTGCTGTTGAAGGTAGCGGCACTTGCCCTTCTTCCCCTGTGAGGCCGTTCGCGCAGGCGCGACGGAGTTCTGTATGCAAGCAACCCTCTCCATGACCGGTTCACTCCCTCAAACTAGGGAAGCCTCTCCCCTTCTGGAGACCCTGTTGGTGGTGGATGACGAGGATGCCATTCGGGAGACAGTTGCCCTGGCTTTGGAAGAACAGGGGTATCAAGTTTTACAGGCCGCCGATGGCCGGCAAGCGCTGGAGTTGGTGTATACGGCGGAGCGGCTGGATTTGATGATCCTGGATCTGATGTTGCCCAGCTTGAACGGCCTGGATCTCTGCCGGCTGTTGCGCAGGGAGGGCAACACGCTTCCCATTTTGATGCTGACGGCCAAAAGCAGCGAGACCGACCGGGTGGTGGGCCTGGAGCTAGGCGCCGACGACTACCTGACCAAGCCCTTCGGCATGCGGGAGCTGATCGCCCGCTGTCGCTCGGTGTTGCGCCGGCAGCAGCAGTCCCACCCCAGCGATGCCACGGTGCTCCGCTACGGGGATGTGTGCATGTTTACTCAGGAGTGTCGCGTGTTGGTGCGGGGTGTTGAGGTCAGTTTCTCCCCCAAGGAGTTTCGTCTGTTGGAGCTGTTTATGTCCAACCCCCGCCGCGTCTGGACGCGGGAGCAGCTTCTGGAGCGCATCTGGGGATCCGACTTTATGGGCGACAGCAAAACCGTGGATGTGCACATCCGCTGGCTGCGGGAAAAGTTGGAGCTGGATCCCAGCAACCCCGAGTATTTGGTAACGGTGCGCGGTTTCGGCTATCGCTTCGGCTAGTGTTCTGGGGTGTTTTGAGAGCCTCTCCCACGCCACTGGCGGGCAAAGGAGAGTGCCTCGGCACGGGTTTGGATCTGCCCCCAAGCCTGCGCCTCTTGCAGGGCTTGCAACAACTGACCTACCCAGGGGCCGGGTTTGGCCCCCAAGCTGTCCACCAGATCCTGGCCATCCAGCAGGGGCACCAGATGGGCCAAGGGATCCTGGGGATCTTCGTAGCGCTGAAGCCAAGACTCCAGCTTTTGGGGGTCGCCGCCCGTGGCTGCTGCCAACAGCGCCAGGCCGCCGAACAGGGATCCCGCCTGGTGATAGAGCCGCCACTGTTGCGCAGGGGTGGGGGAGTCGGCCAGAAGAGACTGGAGCTGAGGCAAGAGGTGGTGCAGCTTTTGGATGGCCCGCATTTCTGCGCGGCTGAAGCGCAGCCGTTCCAGCTCGGTTTCCACCACTGCTGCCGGGGTTCCCGCCGGATCCCACAGCAAGGCCGCCAGCACCGCCGCCAGCAGCCTGCTGCTCCCTTCGCGTGAGCGGTGCGGGGCACCTTCCGTCAAAGGTTGGGCCAGCTCTGCCAGGGTGCGGGGATACTGCCGTTGCCAGGTCTCGGCCCACCACCACACCGCTTGAGCTTGAAGGAAGCCCGGACTCTCCGCTTGCAAGCGGGGCAGCCAAGCCTGCAGCAACCCCGCCGCCACCGCCGCCTGCAGGTGGGCCAGCCCCGCCATCCCTGTTGCCAGCAGGGCCACCACCTCTGCTCGCACCCGTTCTGCCGCTACCTGGGCCAAAAGGGGGGCCCGCTCTCGGATCGCCTCCTCGGTGGCCGGATCCAGCGCAAACCCCAGTTGGGCCGCCTGGCGGTAGGCCCGCAGCAGCCGCACCGGGTCGGCGCTCAGGTTGTCGGGGTGTACCATGCGCATCCGGCCCTGGCGAATATCGGCTCGTCCGCCGGTGGGATCCAGCAGTTGCTCCCTTTGCAGATCCAAGGCCAGGGCATTACAGGTGAAATCCCGCTGCTCCAGATCCGCCTCTGGGGTGGGACCTGCCTGCAGCCCCACATCCACAGTTAACTTTGCCAACACCATACGGGCAATCTGCCGCTCGGCATCCAACACCACAAAGCCCGCCCGCAGCCGCCGCGCCACCCCCGCCGCCCACCCCACGGGATCCGCAGCGCACATCAGATCCAAATCCGCCGGCGCTTCCGCATCCTCGGCCCTGCCCCGCAGCCAAGCCAGGTAAGCATCCCGCAGGGATCCCCCTACCCAATAGCTCTCCGGCGGCAGCCACTTCTCAGGAAAAGGCAGCCATTTCCGGAAACAAGCCAGCAGCCATGGCAGGGCTTCGCTCATACGTTCTCGTTCGCGTCGGCGGTGTGAAGCACTTTATAGCTTAAACGGCAGGAAGCGCGGCCCCCCGCCCCTTAGAAGAGTGGGTGTCAGGGAGATTCTCCTACGGAACTGAACTATAGTAGGTACCAGAGCTTGCTGGTTCTTCCCAATAAAGACTGGAGCAACTGACCGTGGGGCTATTCAGCCGATTTTCCCGTGACATGGGCATTGATTTGGGCACTGCCAACACGCTGGTCTACGTGGCTGGGCGAGGCATTGTCCTACAAGAGCCCTCTGTGGTCGCCATCGACCAAAACACCAAGCAACCCCTGGCCGTGGGGGAAGATGCCAAAAAAATGTTGGGCCGTACTCCGGGCAACATTGTGGCGGTGCGCCCTCTGCGAGATGGGGTGATCGCCGACTTTGACACGGCGGAGATGATGCTCAAACACTTCATCCATCGCGTGCACGAGGGCCGCTACCTGATTGCTCCGCGCATTGTGATCGGGATCCCCAGCGGCGTAACCGGTGTGGAGCGACGGGCGGTAATGGAAGCGGCCCTGCAAGCCGGCTCGCGGGAGGTGTATTTGGTGGACGAGCCGGTGGCAGCAGCGATCGGGGCCGGCCTGCCGGTGCAAGAGCCCACCGGGAACATGATCATCGACATCGGCGGCGGCACCACCGAGGTGGCTGTCCTGAGTTTACAGGGGATCGTGCTGAGCGAGTCGGTGCGAGTGGCGGGAGATGAGCTGAGCGAAGCCATCATCCAGTACATGAAAAAAGTTCACAACCTCACCATTGGGGAGCGCACCGCTGAAGAGATCAAGATTCAGATCGGCTCTGCTTACCCGATTCAAGAGGAGCTGAGCATGGAAGTGCGCGGGTTACACCTGCTCTCCGGCCTGCCCCGGACCGTCACGGTGAAAAGCACCGAGATTCGCGAGAGCATGGCCGAGCCCCTCTCGGTGATCGTGGAAGCCATTAAGCGCACCCTGGAGCGCACGCCGCCGGAGTTGGCCGCCGACATCATCGACCGCGGCATCATGTTGGCCGGAGGGGGAGCGTTGCTCAAGGGCCTGGATGCTCTGATCAGCCATGAAACCGGCATCCTAGTTCACATCGCCCCCGATCCCCTCAGTTGTGTGGTGCTGGGTACTGGGCGGGTTTTGGAGGATTTTAAAACCTTGGGTCGAGTGTTGAGCGGCAGCTTCAAGGGCTAGAGGAGTTTTTCCCATCCCTGATTTGAGGTGTGAGTCGAGGATTTGAGGTGTGAGTCGAGTGGGTCAGAGAGGTATCGCTTGAATCGGCTACGCCAATGGTGGAGGCGCCATGGTTTGGGGCTGCTCCTGTCTGCTCTAGCGATGGGGGCTGCATTAGGACTGCGCCAAACCCAAGGATCCCTGTTGGTGGAGTTGTACACTTGGATCACTGCCCCGGCCCGTCCGCCTGTGGATCCCGCCGCGGTGCTCAGCCAGGCTGCCACCCGTGAGCTGCAAGCCCTGGTAGCCGAGTTGCAGTACCAAAATCGCGAGCTGAAGCGGCTGCTGCAATTTACCGAGCAAATGCCCCAAGCGGGGATCCCGGCAGCCGTGGTGGGCCGCAGCGCCGATCACTGGTGGCAACAGCTCACCCTCAACCGTGGCAGCCGGCACGGAGTCAGGGTGGGAGATGTGGTCATGGCGCCGGGCGGGTTGATCGGGCGAGTCGAGTCGGTTACTCCCAATACCAGCCGGGTGCTCCTGATCAGCGATCCCACCAGCCGTGTCGGGGTGATGTTGAGTCGCAGCCGATACATGGGCATCTTGCGAGGTACGGGCACCCAAAGCGCTGTTTTGGACTTTTTCGACAAGGCTCCCAAAGTCGAGGTGGGGGATGTGGTGGTGACCGCGGGCCTCAGCAGCTTTTATCCAGCCGGGGTTGTGGTAGGAACGGTTCGAGCGGTCAACTTGGACGCCAGCCCTGCTCCTCAAGCCACTGTCGAACTGTCGGCGCCGCTGGGCCTCTTGCAATGGGCCTTGATCTACCGCTATGCGCAACCTTCTGCTTCTTAAGCTTGGGTCTTGCCTCAATTGGGTGGTGACTGCCCTCTCAGGGGTGCTGGCAGCGGTGGCCCCTTGGTGGCGAGGGCCGGGCTTGGAGCTGGCGGGCCTAACCCCCGATTGGCCCTTGATCTGGGTGGTGTGCTGGAGCGTGCGGCGCAAGGCTTGGCAGGGGGCTGTTGCCGGGATCACGCTGGGTTTTCTGCAAGATGCGCTGACCAGCCCTTGTCCTACCCATGCGCTGGGGCTGGCCGTAGTCGGGATCCTCACCGCCAAGTTGCAAAAACAACGCTACATGCAGGAAGACTTCATTTCGGTGGCCTTGATCGTCTTCGGTATGGTGGTGATCGCCGAAACCCTGATGGCGCTGCAATGGATGTGGCTTGTGGCCTCGCAGGGATCCGAGAATCTGGATCCAGCAGGAATGCAAACTTGGCTGGATGGATTGCAGTCTCTCAGCAGCACCGGCGGCGATGGCCCGCGTTCTCTGGAGAGCATCTGGTGGAACCATCAACGCAATGCCCTCACATCTGCCATTTTAAGTAGCCTGTGGGCACCTGCCCTCTATTGGCCCCTCAGCCGTTGGTGGCAATTTCAAGAGCGAGACCTAAGAGAGAGCTAGCTTCAGCTCCGACCCCCGTTTTCGCCTAAAATGACAAAGCCATCTGCGGCCCGCCGGCAATCTTGAGCCAACTGGCCGCATTGAGATTGGATGGATTCAAATTCAGTGGGAGGGATCCATGCCCCATACCATCGTCACCGACGTTTGCGAAGGCATTGCCGACTGTGTGGAGGCCTGCCCCGTCGCCTGCATTCACCCTGGCGACAGCAAAAATGCCAAAGGCACCGACTACTTCTGGATCGACTTTGCCGCCTGCATCGACTGTGGCATTTGCTTGCAGGTTTGCCCGGTAGAAGGCGCGATTTTGCCGGAGGAAAAGCCGCATCTGCAGCGAGTGCCCCGCTAGGCTGGTGGGCTGCTTCATTCTGCTTGCTAAGCTTTGATGGCCCTCTAGCCCAGAGAAGCCAAGGCCACAATGCCGCTGGTCAGCCAGCTCAGGGCCAGGATCCCTCCTAGGAAAGCCAAGGGGATCAGGCCCACCAGGCGCCACCACTCCAGATCCAGCGCCACCGCCGCCGCCCGCACCTGCCAAACCACAAACCACAGCAGTGCTGCAAAGCCCAGCAGGGATCCCGCCACGCCGCCCAAGGATTGGGCAGGCCCCAGTAGCAGCCACGGCAAACCGGCAAACCCCGTCAAGCACAGCAGCGCGGCAAAGGAAGGGGCGGCCCGCCCCAAACAAAAGGCCAGCAACTGCAACAAAGCCGCCAAACCCACCCAGCCCAGGGATCCCATCAGTACCGCCAGTACCATGCTCGGCAGGCTTGCTCCGGAGCGGCGAATGACCTCCAGGATGTTAAGCAGCCCCACCACCCCAAAGGCTTGCCAGAGAACAGGCCGTTCCCGTAACGCCCGAAACGTGCGCTCCGGCAGAAACCAGGCGCCGTAGATGTTGTCTAACCAGGAATTGAGCATGGCTGGCAAAAAGTCAAGCTGCCTTTCATCTTAAGCCCTTGCTGAGCACTTGACAGGCACACCCCAAAAATGCGGTATGATCGACGAAGAATTCTGCGGCGTTGGTGACTGCCGTTATGTTTTTGCGATCGATACCCTTCGACAATTAGGATGGGAAGTGGATGTGAGAGCAGTAGGCCAAACTTGATTTGGAAACTATCGACAATCATCCCCGATATCCTACACTGGATTTTCCAGGTCGAAAACCACGGTAAAACGGCGCAACAGTATTCTCAAGAAGATCCTCGAAAGGGGATCTTTTTGCTGCTTGAAGGTTGCAGTTAAGTTTGTAGAGGCATTTCAAATGGCAATGAAACGTTTCTCTACGTCGTTATTGCTAGGCAAGGCTGTCCTATCCCTAACTCCCCTCTCCCTCTGGGAGAGGGGCTGGGGGTGAGGGCTGACTCCCTCTGGGAGAGGGGCTGGGGGTGAGGGAGCCATGCAAATGACCATCCAACTGGGGTTGTCTTTCGGGACGGGATCCCCTAAGAGGCCTGTTGTTAGTTTTGCACAGGCGGGACGCGGCGCAAGTTCAACAGCACCCTTGCGCTGAGGGGGCGGGTGTTGGCCAGTAGCCCCACGCTCAGCAGCAGCCAACGGTTCAAGGTGGTGCCGGCCAGCAGCCAAGCCATCAACAGGGCTGCCCCTCCCCCTTCTACCCCTGCCGCCAAGACCCAGGCCCAGGCGACTTTCCCGTGCCGGGATAGGAGGATCCCTTGCAATCCACCGACGCCAAGCCCCACCAGCAAGCCACGCAGCGGGCTGGCCATCGCCTGCAAGGCGTTCTGTGGCCAGGGATCCCTGGGATCGAAAGCGAAGGTTGCCACCCCCACCTGAGGGGCCAGGGTATCTGCTGCCACCCAGCCCAAAGCCGTGGCCAGTAGCGTAGCCGCCACCCACCGCCAAGAAACCTGCCGTCGCAATACCGCCCACTGGAGTAGCCCCATTCCCAAGCCAAGGCTGGCCCCAGCCACCGCTCCTTGGAGCGAACCCAAAGCAGCTAGGAGGGGAGCTGCCGCCCCCAGCCCCAGATAGCCAATCCCAGCCGCCGCCCAATTGGCCAGGAGCCAGACCAGGGCCAATCCTTTGCTCTGGCGGGGCTTGCCTGAGGTGGGGAGGGTGGGCTTCGGGTGGGGGCTAACCTGTTCCTGGCCGACCTGCTGTTCAACCTCGCGCAGGCCCTGTTCTGCCGAGGGGTTGCCCGGCTCCAGCCGCAGCACTCCTTGATAGTCCATCTGGGCAAGGCCCCAATGGCCCTGCCGCTGGTGGGCCAGGCCGCGGTACAGATAGTAGCGGGCTTCGTTGGGGGCGCTCTGGATCAGCTCGTTGAGCAGGTGGACGGCCATTTTGTATTCGCCTGCCTCGATCAAATGCACCGCCCGCTGGAGCTTTTCCGCCTCAGCTTCCGACGCAGCCGCCTGCTGGCCAAACCCCGCAGGGATCCGCTGAAGAGAAACCTGTTGAGGAGGAGCCGAGGAGGCGGGAGGCGGGATCTGATCCCCATAGACGGCTCGGAGCTGCTGGGCCAGCTCCTCCATGGTGGCCGGGCGAAGGGCAGGGTCTTTCTCCAAGCAACGCAGCACCACCCTTTCCAGGGCCTCAGGGATGGGGTGGGGCAACGGATGGTCTTGAAAGGGGCGGGGCTGTTGGAAGTTGTGGACGTGGTACCAGCCCTGCAGGGTGTCGGTCTCTGGCTCGAAGGGCAGGGCACCGGTTAACAGCTCGTACAGCACCACCCCCAGCGAATAGATGTCGGAGCGGGCATCCAGCTTCTCTCCCCGCATCTGCTCCGGGGAAGCATAGACCATCGTGCCCAAAAAATACCCGGTTTGCGTCAGGCCACGGGAGGTCTCCCCCATGAGCTTGGAAATGCCGAAGTCCAGGATCTTGACCCGTTCCTTGCCGTCGGGCCCTTTTTGCACAAAGATGTTGCTGGGCTTGATATCGCGGTGGATGACCCCTCGAATCGAGTGTTTGCCCAGATCCATGTGAAAGTTGTGGGCGTGGTGCAGGGCCGAGCAAATTTGCAATGCCAAGTTCACCACCCGCTCTGGGCGCAAGGGGCCTTCCCGTGCCAACACATAGTCCAACCCCTGGCCGGTGTAGGGTTGGGCATTCAGGTACTCCATCACCAGGTAGGGCTGGTTTTGGTAGAGGCCATAGGAGCGCACCTGCACAATGTTGGGGTGCTCGCCCAACAGAGCGCTGACCCTGGCCTCGTCCAGGAAGCGCTGCTGCAGTTGCTGGTAATACTCCGGCTCCATGTCTGGCGGCGGCGGGCGCAACAACTTGACGGCCACCGGCTCGTCATTCAACTGGGTATCCACCGCCTCGAACACATTGCCGTAGCCACCCTCGCTGATGTGGTGGGTCAGTCGGTAGCGGTTGCCGATCAGTTGTCCAATGAGGCGCTGGTTCATGGAGGAGGACGGCCAGCCGAGGAGAGGACTTACCTAAATGATTCTAGTCAGCTTGAGGGCGCAAGACCTGTTGGTGAGGGATCCGCTGCCATTGCCAACCTTTTTCGCCCCAAAAGCTGGGGATCCCGCTAGGATTGGGGCATGGGTGCTCTTTGTGAAACCGCCTCTCCCTCCCCCTTCTGGCTGGAGGTTACCGAGTTTGCCCTGCAGGCCACGGCAAGGGTCGGATCGCAGCTCTTGGCAGACTTTGGCCAGGCCTCCTCTACGGAAAAAGCGGACGGCAGCTTGGTAACCGCTTCTGACAAATGGGCAGATGACACCTTTCAAAAGGCAATTGCCGCGGCCTATCCGGCTCACGGCTACCTGAGCGAGGAGTCCAACCACATTTTCCCGGAGAAAGAGTGGTGCTGGGTGGTGGATCCCTTGGATGGCACCACCAATTTTGCCCGCGGGGTCCCCATCTGGGGCAGCTCGCTGGCGCTGTTGCACTGGGGCGTGCCCGTGTTTGGCTGTGTGCATCTGCCGCCCATCCGCCAGACTTTTTACGGCTACTGGCCTCAGTTTGCGGGCGATGCGCCGGCAGGAGCTTTTCTCATCCGCCACGACCGGGATCCCGTCCGTCCTCGGCCCATCCACCCCAGCACCGCCCCACCCGGCCCCAACCAACTGTTTAATTTTTGCTCCCGCAGCAGCCACTGGATTAGCCCGCGATTTCCCTGCAAAGCGCGGATGTTGGGGGGCGCTGCCTACAACCTGCTGGCGGTGGCCAGCGGCAGCCTTTTGGGAGCAGTAGAACGCTCACCCAAGATCTGGGATGTGGCGGCGGTGTGGGCCATCGTCAAGGGGGCCGGCGCCGTTTGGGAGCCCCTTGGCCCTGCTGACCCGGATCCCGGAAGGCCGTTGATCCCCGGCAAGGACTATGGCCGGCTGACCTATCCGACGCTGGTGAGCGCTCAGGACAGGTGGATCCCGCTATTTCGGGCTTTCATTGCTCTGTAGCTCTCGTAAACCGCCTGGACGTTGTACCAGTTGAGGAAGCAAACCCGACACAGCTCCAAGGCCAACTGCGAGCGGCCTTGCCGGATCAACCAGCGCAGCAGCGGCTCTAGCCGCTTCTCGTTCAGCCAGCCCCCCAGCGACAGCAGGCCCCATAGGCATTGATGCAGAGGCGTCAGTTGGATCATCAGGCGCACGGCCCAAGTGGGGTGCTTTTGGTAAAAGAGGATGCCCATGCGGCCCCGCTGCCGCTCCCGCTCGATGAGGGCTGGGATTTGCGCTAGCTCGAAGGGCGGATGCCAGTGGTAGCCGGTGGCCTGGGGGCACTTGACCAGGCGCAGGCCCAGGTGCTTCAGCCGCACCCCCAGCTCCAGGTCTTCCCAGCCGTAGAGGTGAAACCGCTCGTCAAAGGGGCCGGCAGGGGTTTCACAAGCCCGCTCCAGCCAATGGCGGGCGATGGCCACATTGCCGGTGGCAAAGAAGGCTGCCGAAAAATCGGTGGGCTTGAAGGGCTCGGAGCAGGGATCCTGGAAATTGCAGGTGTTGATCACCCGCCCATAGGTGAAGACCTTGGCTTTCTGGAGCGAACTGGGATCCCCCTTGACGCCGTGTCGCCGCAGCATCTGGGCATGAGCGGCCAAGAAATGATCCACCACCACCAGGTCGCTGTCGATAAAAACAATGATGGATCCCTGGGCATGGCGAAACCCCAGGTTGCGGGCGGCAGCAGGGCCGCGGTGTTCTTGGCACAAAAGCTTTATCGGCGGCAAATCTGGCGGCTGGCTCTGCAGCCATTCCACCGTGCCGTCGGTGGAGCCGTCGTCCACCACCACCACCTCGTAGCCGTCGTAGGGGCCAGGCTGCTGCTGGGCCAAAGCCTGCAGACATTTCTGCAAGATGGGACGGCGGTTGTAGGTGGGGATGATGACGCTGATGTACACCGGGGATCCCTGGCTCGTAAGGCAAACCCTACTCCTAGAGTCAAGGGGTTTTTCTATACGGCTAGAGAGCTTTGAGCAGCTCTGCCGATTGGCGCACCGTCTCGAAAAAGTGATGGACATTGGCCTCCGGAGTGGTGTGGTGCACGCCGTGGCCCAGGTTCATGATGTGGCCGCGGGGTCCCGCCTTTTGAATCACCTCCAGGGTGCGCTGCCGGATGAATTCCGGGGATCCCAGCAACACCATCGGGTCGAGATTGCCCTGCACCGCCAGGGATCCCAGGCGGGCCCTGGCCTCGGCCATGTCGCTCATCCAATCGAGGCTGAAGACATCGATGCCAGCTTTGCCCACCCGCTCCAACAAAGCGGCGCTGCCGTTGATGTAGAGAATGAGCGGCACCTGCGGATGCCGAGCTTTCACCTGATCCACAATTTGCTTTTGGTAGGGCAAGGCCCAAGCTTCGTAATCGCCGGGGCTGAGCTGGCCGGCCCAGGTGTCAAACAACTGCACCACCTGGGCACCGCACTCGATCTGGTAGATCACGTAGCGGGCAATGCTATCCGCCAGCTTGCTCAGCAACTGATGCAACATCTGCGGCTGAGTGAAGGCCAGGCTCTTGATATGGGCATAGTCTTTGGAGCTGCGGCCCTCTACGGCGTAGCAGGCCAAGGTCCAGGGGGAGCCGACAAAGCCCAGCAGCGTTGCCTTCCCTTCCACCTCGCGGCGCAGGGTGCTGAGTATGGTCTTGATAAAGGGCAGGCTTTCTTCCGGCTCTAAGAGACGGATTTGGTCGATTTGGGCCTGGGAGCGGATTGGCGGGTCGATGATCGGCCCCTGCTGCTCCACCAGCTCAAAGGGGATCCCCATGCCCTCAAGGGGGGTGAGGATGTCGCTGAACATAATGACGCCGTCGGGGGCAAAGGCGCGAAACGGCTGCAACGAGATCTCAATCGCCAGCTCCGGGATCTCGCAGCGCTGCTTGAAGGTGTATTTGCTCTGCAGCTCACGGTAGACCGCCATGTAGCGCCCCGCCTGGCGCATCATCCAAACCGGAGGACGATCCAGCACCTCCCCACGGGCCGCCCGCAGCAGACGGTCGCCATCGCCAAGCTGAGCAGATGAGTGGGACATAAGAAGACCAAGCCGGTTGAAGATCCTCAATGCATCCTGACATTGGGGGGACGGCTAGCGCAAGCTTGCGGATCCCCTATGCCGCCGCGTGCAGGGTATCAAGATAGAGTTTTAGCGGCTCAAGCAGGGATCCCGACCTGGAGTGGACATGAGATAATGTCGGCTTGCAGGCCTGTTGTAGAACTACTCGACAGGGATCCCCCCATTGCCGAGTTGAGAGGAAACCCCGCTTGGTTGCCCAAACCTTTGACCTGAAAGTCTATCTGAGCCGGCGTCAGCAACAGGTGGAAGAGGCGCTTTCTGCAGCTCTGGTTCCCGCCTATCCGGAGCGCATTTACGAGGCGATGCGCTACAGCCTGCTGGCAGGGGGGAAGCGCCTGAGGCCGATCCTCTGTCTGGCGGCCTGTGAGTTGGCCGGCGGCTCCGTGGAGCAGGCCCTGCCCACTGCCTGCGCCCTAGAGATGATCCACACCATGTCGCTGATCCATGACGACCTGCCGGCCATGGACAACGACGATTTTCGCCGCGGCAAACCCACCAACCATAAGGTGTTCGGCGAAGACATTGCCATCTTGGCGGGAGATGCGCTGCTGGCTTTTGCCTTTGAGCATATTGCCAGCCAAACTCAGGGGGTACCGCCGCAGTTGGTGCTGCAAGTCATTGCCCGCATTGGCCACGCAGCGGCGGCAACCGGCTTGGTGGGGGGCCAGGTGGTGGATTTGGAGTCGGAGGGCAAAGCCATTTCCCTGGAAACTTTGGAGTACATCCACAGCCACAAGACGGGCGCTCTGCTGGAAGCCTCGGTGGTCTCAGGCGGGATCCTGGCAGGGGCTGATGAAGAGCTGCTGGCCCGCCTGGGCCACTACGCCCGCGACATTGGCTTGGCTTTTCAGATCGTGGACGACATTTTGGATATCACTGCCACCAGCGAGCAACTGGGCAAAACGGCAGGCAAGGATCAAGCTGCCGCCAAAGCCACCTACCCCAGCTTGTTGGGCCTAGAGGCTTCCCGGCAAAAAGCCGAGGAGCTGATCCAATCGGCCAAGGAGGCGTTGCGCCCCTACGGATCCCGGGCCGAGCCACTGTTGGCCCTGGCAGATTTCATCACTCGCCGTCAGCATTAGGACAGGACAAAAGGACAAGATTCAGATGGGATCCCTGTCCCCCTGTTAAAGACCCTGGTCGCGTTCTGGTGCCGGAGAGCTCTATGCTGCAACAGTTGATGGCCAACCACGTCCTCTGGGTTGCTCTGCTGGCCAGTGGTTTGGCCCAGGCCATGAAGCTGATCCTGGCCTATGTGCGGTCGGGCAAGCTCGACCTGCGGGTCTTGGTGGAGACGGGGGGGATGCCCAGCTCCCACGCGGCGCTGGTGACGGCTTTGTCGGTGGGGGTGGGGATCCAGGAAGGCTGGGACAGCCTGCTGTTTGCGGCGACGGTGGTTTTTGCTTTGGTGGTGATGTACGATGCTGCTGGGATCCGCCAGGCCGCCGGCAAGCAGGCGCGGGTGCTGAACCGTCTCCTGGAAGAATGGTTTGAAGAGAAGGGCGCCGATCGTTTCCAAGAACCTTACCTGAAGGAGTTGCTGGGCCACACGCCTGTTCAGGTTATTGCCGGCGCTGCTTTGGGAGCAGCGTGTATCACCTTGTCGTTTGCCCTGGGAGTCAACTAACGACAATTGGGGCATGCTAGAGCAGAAGGAGTGCGGATGGTCATGAGTTCTCAACCGCGTCCGATCCAGCGTTGCCCCGCCTGTGGCAAGCCGATCCCGGCCTATCGATATAAGTCCCCCTACTGCGACCACTGCGGCTGGCGGGCGGCCTCAGCCGGAAAAGGTGGATCTGGGGGCCAGAGAGTCAGAGCTCAGGGGAATAGGATTCAACAACACCTGCAGCGCCTCAGCCTGCCCCCTCTGTTGCAGCCGCTGTTGAAGTTCGACTTTTACCTCTATCTGGGCTGGGGGATCAGCCCTCTGTTTCCGCTGGTGGTGGAGCGACCGCTGCTGGCCGAATCCAATTACCTGTTGTTGATCCCCCTTCTGTTGAGCTGGGGGCTGCTCTATCTGGCGGTGCGGGATCTGCCCCTGCCCCAGGACTTGCGGCTGCCGCGGCTGCTGTTGGATGTGGCGTTTATCCTGCTGCCCTTCTTCCAAAAAATCAACGTCTCCAAAGCCCCCAACCGACCCTACTGGAATGCCCTGCTCATCTGGGTCATCGGGATTTTGCTGGCTGCTGCCTTGTGGCTGTGGAGCTTCAGCCTGCTCTTGACGGCGGTGACGTTGCTGTTGACCAGCTTCTGCACGCTGCTGTTCTAGCCGAGATGGTTGACAAACACTCCAGCCTTCCATGAGCACTCCTGCATAGGCAAAACACGCAGCTCAGCTTTGACACTCCCGCTGACTATCGCAACCCTTGCATGGGAGTTCTGTAGCCAAGCGGGATCCTACCTACGCAAGAGATAGTCCTTTCAAACAGCAATGAAACGTTTCTCTATGTCATTATTGCTACGCAACGCTGTCGCGAACGCGCCGCTCTAACTCCCCTCTCCCTCTGGGAGAGGGGCTGGGGGTGAGGGGCTGGCAGCAAAGTGTCTTAATCTTGTTTGAAACGACTATTACAGTAGAGAAGTAGACAACGCTGGAAGAAGCTGTATGCGGCTCACCAGCTTGCAACTCAGGAGCCAAAGGCCGAGATTCCCCACCGCTGCAAGCTGTCGAAGGCGGTGTAGGCCGTCAGATCCGGCTGCAGGGGCGTAATCGACACATACCCTTGGGCAACCGCCTGCACGTCGGAACAGGGATCCACTCCCTCTTCCACCACTTCCCCCGCCAGCCAGTAGTAGGCCTTGCCGCGCGGATCCAGCCGCTTTTCGTAGATATCGGTGTACTTGCGCCAGGCCAGGCGGGCCAAGACCATGCCGCGTATCTCCGTCAGCGCCACCGGTGGGACATTGATGTTCAACAGCAGCGGCTTCTCTAGGGGCTTCAGGCTCAGCTTCTCCAGCAGCGTCAGCACCACCTGGGCCGCCGGCTGAAAATCCTGGTGGGTAAAGCTGGCCAGGCTCACGGCCAGGCTGGGGATCCCTTCCAACAACCCTTCCATGGCCGCTGAGACGGTGCCGGAGTAGAGTACATCGGTGCCCAAATTGGCTCCCTGATTGATGCCGGAAATCACCCAATCGGGAGGATAATCCAATAGCCCGTCCAGACCCAGCTTGACACAGTCCGAAGGCGTGCCCGAACAGGCCCAGGCTTGCACCTCTGGCGGAAACCCCTCCCGCACCGGATCCACCCGCAGCGGTTTGTGCAACGTCAAGGCGTGGCCGGTGGCCGAGCGCTCCCGATCCGGACAGACTACTGTCACCTGGTGTCCGCCCATCTGAGCCAGCGCTGCCGCTAAACACCGCACCCCTGCCGCCTGGATGCCGTCATCGTTGCTAACGAGAATGTTCATCGGTGCCACTCCTCACCGCGTCCAAGCAACCCGGCTGCCCCTACTATGCTATCTGCTGCTGAGCCCACAGCCGGCCAGGAGCCAGGAAAAAATGAAGAGTGCGGCTTCTGTATGTTACCATTAGACGTAGCCTTATAAACAACATCCGTATAACCACGGTGTTGCTCCATAAATCTTGAGTGTCATTATGAAGCTAAGGTAAAGCTACTACCGAAGCTCCCTTCCTCTTGGTTTATCCTTCCGTTAGGGTCTGGCCTTTTCTTTACAAACTCTTTATGATGGCTCGATGGAGCGGAAGAGGCGGCAAAGTTCATCTAGTTACTCAATTGACAGGAAGCCTATCCCATGTCCCTAGTTTCCATCACATCGGCAGCGGAGGCTCAGGAATGGCGGGAGCTCTGCCAGTGGGCCGAGGAGCACTACCGCTGTCGCACTTTTCCCAAGGACGTGCGCATCCCCACCCGTCCGGGCCTGGTCTACATCCCCCAAGAAGGCGTGGTGCGCCTAGTTAGCCAAACGCCGGAGCGGCGGGAGGTTTTTGTCGGGTTTATCACGCCCGGCGTGCCCTTTGAGCTGAGCAACCCGGAGCGCTTTGAGCTAAAAGCTTGCACCCATGTCGATCGCACCACGGTAATGTGGTTTTACTGGCAGGATCTGGAGCAGTGGCCCTACTTGCACCAGAAAATTCAAGAAAGCTTCCGCCAGCAACTGCAACGCAAGCTGCTCTGGCTAGGCAACTTGGGCCAACGGCGTGCCATTGACCGCCTCAAGGGGTTCCTAACGCTGTTGATTGAAGAGTACGGGCAGCCCTGTGAGCAGGGGATGTACCTCCCTTGGACACTCACCCACGCCCAGATTGGGGACGCCATTGGGGCGACCCGTGTAACGGTTACTCGCCTGCTGGGATCCCTGCGCTCGAAAGGGTTTGTGCAGGTGCTGGATCAAAACTTAATTTGCCTTCCCAACGGGGTGAAGCTGCAGTCCGTGCCCAAAAAGGCGGCTAGCGCCTAAGCTATGGGCCTGCAGCTCTACTACCGTGCCTGGGGCAAAGGGATCCCTTCCCTGCCCATCCTGCTGCTCCACGGCCATCCGGGCAATGCTGACTGCATGGAAGTCTTTGCCGAGGCGGTGGCGGGGATCCACCCCTGTGTGGCGCCGGATCTGCGCGGCTATGGGCGTTCGCAGGTACGGGATCCCTTTGAGATGCCGGCTCACCTAGAGGACTTGCAGGAGCTGCTGGATTGCCTGGGCTGGCAGGAGTGTCTGGTGTTGGGCTGGTCGTTGGGTGGGATCCTGGCCCTGGAGTTGGCCTTGCGCCTGCCGCAGCGGGTCAAGGGCTTGGTTTTGGTAGCCAGCGCCGCCTGTCCTCGTAGCAACCATGCCCCCATCACCGTTGGGGATCAGCTTAACACCGGCATTGCTTCGCTGCTCAACTGGCTTTGGCCCGGCTGGAGTTGGAACATCGACACCTTTGGCCGCCGCTCTCTTTACCGCTACCTCATCCAGCAACACACCCCAACCGCCTATCGCTACTTGGCCCAGGCAGCTTTGCCTGCCTATCTGCACACCTCTCCCCAAGCCCGCCGCGCTTTGCGCACCGCCCTGCAACAGGGCTACAACCGTGAGGGGGAGCTGCAGCACCTGCGCCTACCTGTGTTGCTCCTGGCCGGCGAGCGGGATCGCCACATCACCGCCGCTAGCAGCTTGGCCACCGCCCGCCTTCTACCCCAGTGCACCTGCATTGTCTATCCCGATGTGGCCCACCTCTTCCCGTGGGAGATCCCTGAACAGGTAGGACGGGATCTGCGTCGCTGGCTTAGCGCTCAGGACTGGGACAAAGGGAGCTCTTCTAACCCACCCTCAGCGGAAGAAGCCGCAGCCTGAACCTGGGCCAGCTTGCGCAGCCGGGCAAAGGCTTCTTCCTCCAGCCGGATCTGCTGCTGCTGCTGTTCTTCCGGGGTGCGCAGGCGTTTTCCCAGCGGCTGTTGCAGCGTGCCCAAAAGTAAGGGCTCGGAGACCCCCGGTTCAGGGTGGATGACGGTGCGGGCCTGCAGAGTAAACACCGGCGAACCGGTAGAGAAGCGACCGGAGGACGCCAAATCGCTGGCCGCCTGCTTCAGCGTGAGGATCAGGTGCTCTGGGGTGATGTCCGGGCTGACGGCGATGACCGCCCGCTCTGCCCCTTGGTCATAGACCGTGGTGTAGGGGGCAGCGCCGGGAATGCGGGAGCGAAAGATCGGCCCTAAACTGAGGGCAAAACAGCCCGCCGTCAAAACCAGGGTGAAGGCCGTGTAGCCCACCAGCGAAAACTTCCAAGGCCAGTTGCGGATCCAGGCCAGCAGGGTAAGCAGAGCCAGCAGACCCGCCACCCCCAGCCCCACCTGGGTGGCAGAGGCGAAGAAAGATTGCAAGGATCCATCCATCATTTACAGGGAGAAGGAGTTCGGACTCAGCAGTCTCATCTTAAGCAATCTGGCAATCCTCTCAACTGCTTGCTGGCTCTAGCCGGGAGGAGATAGGCTTGCGACTCCATCTGCCAAACCAGCTCTCGCTGATCCCAGAAGTGCCGGCAGCTCTGTGCCTTTTAGAACTGTTTTTTATGCTACTGAATGAGCATTGCTGGCAAGAAGAACGCTGAAAACAATGCGAAGGAAACGAACGACGGTATCAGCAAGATGGATATAATGCCGGCGAAGCGGCTTGAGAACTGTTGGCATGTCATCTTCAACCCTATCTGATGGAGCGCATCACCGGCTTGATTCTATGGATCCCTCGGTAGCTTTGCAGACCGCGAGAGACTCACTATTTGACCTCGGCAACCTCACCGCTGGGATCGTTAACGAATACCACGACGTAGTCAGCAACTCCGTGCTGCTGGAGAAGCTGGAGAACTTTCAGGTTGTCTACGAAGAGGCCAATGCCCGCCTGCGGAAGCCCTCCTTCCGGATTGCCACCATTGGCACCACCTCTTC
Source organism: Synechococcus sp. OH20 (assembly GCF_047502685.1). Classification (NCBI taxonomy): domain Bacteria; kingdom Bacillati; phylum Cyanobacteriota; class Cyanophyceae; order Synechococcales; family Synechococcaceae; genus Synechococcus; species Synechococcus sp. OH20. The sequence continues at coordinate 101,326 of NZ_JANSIQ010000052.1, forward strand.
AGGTAAGTCCACCATTGTCAACGCTCTCATTGGTCGGAAAATCGCGCCTATCGAGGCCCAGGAGATGAGTGCCGGAATCCTACGGATTAGGCACGGCGAGCGGAGCAAGCTAGTTATCCACAATACAGAAGGAGCCACCTGGGAGTGCGGCACCTGGGAAGACCTGAGGGACGAAGAGATCTACAGCAGGCTCAAGCTGACGATGGAGGCTTACCACCAAGAGCGGCGAAAGAAGAGGAAGAAGGAGGATGAAGCCGAGGTAGTCATCCCTCAGATAGACGTTGAGTGTCCGCTCCTTCCTGTCAGGGCTTCTTCTCTGTTAAACCTGCCTGAGGGCTTACAGGTTGAGATTTATGACTTGCCTGGCCTGAACTCAGTCCAAGATAGAACAAGCCTCAGGATCATCCAAGAGCATGTCAGCAAGTGCTTTAGCCTTGTTGCACTGGATTACTCTCAGACAGATTGGCAAAGACGAGAAGCTCTCTTGAGAGAGCTAAAAGATGTTGTGGAGTTTCTCCGAGGTCAAACCAGCTTGATGATTTTCTTGCTCAATAGGGTTGACATGCGAAATCAAACCGACAACCCTCTAGAGCAAAAGGTCGAGGAGCTGAGAGAGGAAATTAAGGAGATTCTGGATCTTCCAGAGCTGCCTTTTATCATTCCGCTCTCTGCTAAGGCGCTCTTCTATGCCCAATGTGCCTGGGGAGCCAACTCTTCCGAAGGATCGGATGTGGATCCCAGTACTAAACAATGGATGCTCAGCGCTCTTTTTGAAGACTGTGCTAATCTCATCAAGGCTTCTACAAGAGGTGATAGGGAGCTGAAGTCTTGGATAGCAGACCTTGAAAACAAAGTCGAGGAAGGGCAGGCAATATCTGACAATGACACTAGGCTCTTGCTTGGCTACATCCGAGAGTGGAGCGGCGGCAACTTGCTATGGAGAGCATTGCGAGAAAGGATTCAAGCAGACACTGCAAGAGTTGTTATTCTCCCGGCGGTGCTACAAGTGATCAACTCAGCTAGAGAGATTAGCAGTGCCCTAGATGTCATAATCAATACAAGACAAATTCAGACGCTAGAGGAAGTAGATAGGCAAAGAAAATATATTCAAGAGAAACAAGAGCAATGCAAGGAAGCAATCAATCAAGTTGCCCAATCGTTTATCGATGACATTACAGGCTTACTCAACCAAGTTGCCAGTGCTAGTGGCACTCCTGAGTCCCTATCAAAGATTGAGGAGGAAGCCAGAAAGAAGGGCTGGCAGGGGTTTCCCGATTTTATTGACTTTGTGGACGAGCAAGTTAAAGATTTGATTAATAAAATCATTGCTCCAGTTCGAGATGCACTCAAGCAAGAAATTGGTGTTTATCCGCTAGAAGATTCTCTGAAAGAAGTGATCCCTGCTCACATTGCCAACCTCGTTGCTAGATCTTGCGACATGACACTCAGAACGTTGAGGGATTGTGAGTGTCAGGGAGACAGCCTGATTCTGAGAGTACCTGTTGAGGAGAAAACCAAAAAGCCTCATGAGAAGATAGAAAGAGCTGAGCGCGCTGTTTTAGCTCTCTACCAATCGGTTAGGGACGCTCTCGAACATAGGGCCGAGTTTCTGTTACAGGCGAAGGCTCAAACTTTTGAGAGATTTGCGAACTCATTGATCTCTCAGCTTATTGCAAACCTTATTGGAGCCGTTGAAGAAATCCTCACAGTCTCTGAGGAAGATAAGCTAGGGATCCAGGAATTGATTCAAACTGGCGTTAAGCTGAGAAGCGAGCCCTTGCGCCTTACGCAAGATGTCTTTCTCTTTAATAAAAGAGCAAAGATAGAGACTACAAAGAAGGACAAAACTACAATAGTCGAGGAGCCTAGATCTTGCTTTGGAGGCAAGGAGTACAAGATAGCTAAAGTTGGGACGGAGTTCTATCAACAGCTAATTGTACCCAGCTTCGATAAGATGGCTGAGGAGTGGTCAAGCGGAGCAGATGCTGGTAAGCGAAAATTGTGGCAAGTTCTGAAAGAATGGATCATAGGTTACATGGAAGAACTAAGAGAGGCTACTCAAGAATTGGTCAGAAAGGCGCTTGATCTTTCTATGGATGAGCTAGAGAGGCAAAGGAAGGTGATTGATGAGAACCTTAGCCAAGCGGTAGCGATGGCCAAAGATCTGGAGAATAGGAAGAATGCAATTGAAAGCCATATTCAGACCTTGTCTCGCATAGGGAGTGGAAGTGATGAGTGAGAACGACAAAGAGCAGAGACAGCTTCTTAGGCTAGCTGCTGTATTGATTGTAGCTATCGTCGGTGGTGCTGTTTGGGGGCCATGGGGGGCTGTTGTTGTAGCATTACTTTTGCTTGTAGCAAGTTCGCCCGAAAATTTGCCCGAACCCAAACCTTCCGAACGCGAAAGTTCGGTCGTGCTAGCCTCGCCCGAAAATTTGCCCGAACCCAAGCCTTCCGAACGCGAAAGTTGGGTCGTGCTAGCCTCGAGGGCTAGCCAGTTTCGCGAATACTTTTCTCACCTTTCTCCCGTACAAAAAATAACAGAGAAGAATGCGTGTGAGCTTCTGTATAAAAACTCAAAGTATATCTGGAGAGGCACACAGAAAGAGTTTGAGGCTCTGAAAGAGGAAGTCGAGAAGTTTCCGGCTGAAAATCTCAATGATGCTTTTTATCTAGTGGCTCTCGAAGCTGACGAGGAGCTTCCTGGACTTCGCAAAGATGCGAGTCGTCTTAAGCGAAGAGATGCGTTTCTGGCTCTAGCCGGTAAAGCAAAGATTGTCTGGATCTCCCCCCCATTGCATTTAAACTCCTTTGCCAACAAGGATTTCTACCTTGTGTGACCGGAACTTTGGGAGCGTAAGTCATGCTCATTCCAACTCTCCTTTTTGCTTCTCCTTCGATTGTCAGTGGGCTTTTGGATGGATCCCTGGTTCGCTACGGTGGCGTTGTTCGAGAAGCTGCCACGGGTCGCATCGTCAAGCATTTGGCCGAAGCTCCTGGCCTGACCAGCTTGCTGATGAATGCGCCGGTATCTCCTGAATCTGTGATTAATGCCCTTGGTCACCAAGCCACTCATCGAAAGCTTGAGGTTTTGCAGCAGACTGCCACCAAGATTTTGGGGCTTTCTCAGGTAGCTGCTGGCGCTAGCGTTTTAAACCTGGGGGTTAGCGCTATTGGCTTTACCTACATGCATTTCCGCCTGAATCAGTTGCAAGACTCTATTGCCCGCCTAGAAAAGATTGTTAGGGAAGGGATCCAAGACATCCAGCAAAAGCTAGATGCACTTTCTGGCCAACTGGCCTATTTGCAAGCTTTGGCCGTTCAGAGTAGAGCCGAAATTCTGTTGGCTATCTCCAATTTGCATCGTGCTCTTTTCATTCAAAGTCTTGCTAAGCTGCAGGCAGAGCTGGTTAGTTTGCACCGATTCCCTGAGGCTTCTCCTCGCGATGCCCTTAAGGCGCTAGCGGAAGCCCGCATCTTTTTCTCCGACCAAGCCCATCAGATCCCTGTTGAGCGCCAGGCCCACTGCCTACTGCTTGGCGATATTGCCCTCAAGGGTTGGGCAGTTTCCCTAGCGGCGGAATCCCAGCTTCTGCTTAAGCATGGGTACCTGCAAGATGCCGTCGATGCCCTGGACTTTGAGGTTCCTCGTTTCCGGGAACTAAGCGAAAGGTGGTGTGCAGCTCTCTTGCCAGCGGATCGACCTCAGCTCCGGACGGCCTATACGTACACAGCTCCCGGCTTTGCTGGCCACATCTCTAGCGAACGCATCCAGCGCATTGCTCGTCTTTCCCCATTTGATCGAGCGCTTACACCGGAGCAGCGCTTCCTTAGGGAAAAGAATTTTTCTGTCGAGTTCCAGATGACCTACTTCCAAGAGCTGGACAAGTCTTGGTACCTTTCCCAAGCGGCTTTAGCCGAATACCTAGACACCCTCAGCGAGCTCGCGGAGCGCCTTGAAAGTCTCCAGTCTTTTGCTCGCCTCTGTCGAGAGCTTAACCAGGCGGATCCCTACCAACAATTGATCCCATCTGAACCCCAAAGTCTTTATCTACTATCTGCTGGGTAATACCTGCAGCCTAGCAGCTCGGGGGCATGGGCAAGGTCGGATTCGAACCGACACGGTTTCCCGCCGCATTTTGAGTGCGGTGCGTCTACCAGTTTCGCCACTCGCCCGGACTAGAAACATTATCCTACTGAACCGGCGCAACCTCGTCAACCACTCCTACGCGCTGCGGGCTTGCTGCAGTTGTTGAGCTTTTTGCCGCAGCTTGCGGGTTTGCTCCATCACTTCCTCCAGATCTTCGTGGGAGAGGCGCTCCACGTAGTTGATCTTGATTTCTTCCAGCAAGTCCTGTAACAGGGAGCGAATTTCCTCCAGCGCATGTTGCTGGGTGAGTTCGTTGGCCAAGACTTCGCCAAAGCGCCGCAACAGTTGGGCCGCCAACTGGGAGCCGACGGGATCCTCGAAGCTGTTGGTCAAGGTTTTATAGGTGGTGGTGGTCAGCTCGCTGGCCAGGCGCTCCGTCAGTTGGCCGGGCAGGGATCCGAGGCCGGGCAGCCGTTCCAGGGTTTGCAGGGCGGGGAGTTGTTTGAGCAGGCCACCCAGGTTGTAGCGGAGCAATTGCTCCACCTCCGGCTGGATCTGGGGCAGGACGCGGTAGAGGACGGTGCGAAAAACCAGGTTGGCAATGGCTTCCAGCTCGTTGATCTCGTTGAGGTCGATGTAGCTGCGGGAGGGATCGGCTGCCGGCAACAGGGGCAGGGATCCCCGCTGGATGGATGCCTGGATTTGGTTGATCACCCGCACGACGATGACCTCGGTCAGGTCTTCGGCGAAGTTGGCGACAAAGCCTTGGCTCACCTGAGCGCGAACCCGCTCCAGATCCAGCAACTGCGCCTGTCCCAGCCGGATGGTAACCGGGATCACCCGCAGCCAGCGCCAAAAGGGCAACAGCAGCAGCACATCGTACCAGCGCCAGAGCATGGCATCCAGCCAATTGACGCCGGTGTAGCGACGGCTGATGGCCACCGTGCGCAGCACAAATTCCAGCCCAAACAGCAAGGCAAAGGGAAAGTCCAGCAGGGGGAAAAAGTCCACCGGGTTGCCGCTCTCGCCGATGGGGCGGGAGTAATTGGTCTCGAAGAGGGGGCGCAGGCGGGCCTGGAAAAATTCGATCCCGTCTTTGGGATCGACGCTGGCCAAGTATTCGGCAGTCCAGAAGCGGGCGAAGGCAGCCCTGGCCGAGTCGGCTTCGGGGATGTGCTCCCGCATCAAGTTGAGGATGCGCACAAACTGGCCGGTTTTGTTGGCGGCCTGAAAGGGGTTGGTCTCGATCATCTCGTCGCTCAGTTGCCGCAGGCGGGCCAGGATCGGTGCCGCTGCTTCCGACTCCACCCCAAAGCGCAGGGTGACCTGGCGCAGCTCATCCACCAGGGCCAAGTAGCGCTGGGTTTCCGGGTTGGGCTCAATGCCTTTAACCGGGTCGTACAGGTCGGTTACCGGGGAGCGGCTGGTCTGTTGGGAGAGGATGGGCAAGGGAATGGGAGGGCCAAAGGCACCGAAGATCTGCACCCGCCCCTGGAGCCAGAAGTCTCGCCAGGGCACGTAGCTGAGGTCGAAGAGCACCAAGCACAGGTTGCCCAAAGCCAGCACGGCCATTCCTTTTTCGTAGAGGAGGAGCCAGCGGCTTCGCCCCTTGCGGACGGAACGTCTGATAATGCGTCGAGCGGCGTTCATGATCTCGTGCAACGGGTTGGGCTAAGCCAGCCCTAGCCTACCACCCCTGGCTTGAGCTTCTCTTGGCCGGGGCAAGCTGTTGCACAACTTGGCCAAACTGCTGCCAGATGGCCTCTGCCTGGGGTCCCACCTGGCGTAGGATCCAGCCCTGACAGACGGGATCCGGCGACCGCAGCAGCCAGTGGTGCGTATCCGTCGGCCACTCCGGCTCTGGCCAATCCCCCAGTAAGTACAGGGATCCCCAGCAGAGATGGGATCCCAGCACCGACGCGGCGGAGATATGCTGGTGGGGAAAGCGCAGGTCTAGGTGCTCCTGCAGCCAGAGTTTGCTCCCGTCTGTGGAGGCGGGGATCCCGGCAGCGACCCAAACCCGCAAGCTGCTGGAAAGGCGCCGAAACTGCCAGCATTCCCCCATGGCCAGCCGCCCGGCTGTCCAGATCTCGGCATAGGCCAGGCGGGCACTGGGATCCAGCTCGATCTGCACCTGTTGGCGGAAGTCTGCTCCTGCGCCCAGAATGGTCGGGTGAGGGATCCAGATCAGTTGGCTGGTGGGAGCCAGCTTGACCTTGGCCTGTTGCCGGCTCAGGCCGGGGTGGAGGCGGGTTGCCCCTTGGGTGCGAATTTCCAGCGCTGTGCCTACCCCCAGCTCGATGGCGATGCGGTGGCGATCCCCGCCCAGCAGTCCACCATTGGGGTTGCGTAGGTAATAGAGTGGCGGCTCACCCGGGGATCCCAGCCATTGCAGGGGGGCCTGAGAATACTCCCAAATGTGGGTCTGTTGGCCTTGGCGGCTGATCTTCAAGAGGGCCTTGCCGAAGTTCACAGGTGGCTCACAGAGGGAGAATCGGCCTGGATGGAGCGAAAGAGCACCTCCCGCTCCAGCCAGCTCAGGATCTGCTCCAGCCCCTCGCCCGTGCGCAGGTTGGTGAAGACAAAAGGCCTGTCCCCCCGCATGCGGCGGGCATCCCGTTCCATCACCCCCAAGTCTGCCCCTACGTAGGGCGCCAGGTCGATCTTGTTGATCACCAGCAGGTCAGAGCGGGTGATCCCCGGCCCCCCCTTGCGCGGGATCTTGTCCCCTTCGGCCACATCAATAACATAGATGCAGGCATCCACCAGCTCTGGGCTGAAGGTGGCTGCCAAGTTATCCCCCCCCGATTCCACCAGGATGAGATCCAGGGGACAGAAGCGGCGCTCCAGCTCCTGAATGGCATCGAGGTTGAGGGAGGCGTCTTCCCGAATGGCCGTGTGGGGACAGCCGCCGGTCTCCACGCCGATGATCCGCTCCGCTTCCAGCGCCTTGGCCCGCACCAAAAACTCGGCATCTTCGCGGGTATAAATATCGTTGGTCACCACGGCCAAAGACAGGTGATCCCGCAGCGACAGACAGAGCTTTTCCACCAGGGCGGTTTTTCCGGATCCCACCGGGCCGCCAATGCCAACCCGTACCGGCTGAGCAGTCTGCACCATTGTGCCCGACCTCTGATACTTGAGGCTCTTTTTGGGCATTTTAGAACCAGGTGCTCGCAAGGGATCCGGGTATGGTTCGACTTTTGGTGGCAACTGCCGTGGTGCTGGTGGGCTTTTTGGTTGTGAACCGCCTCTATCGCAACCCGCTCGGTTCAGAGCCGAGGCCGGAACAGGCCAGCCCTGAGGCCGCCCAGCAAGGAATCCCCCAGGGAGGGCCGCTGCAGATCTACCAGTCGCGGGAACAGCTCCAGCAAACCCTCAATCAAGGGGCTACGGCCACCCAACAGCAGGTAGAAGCCATCGAGCAATCCTTGGGCAACCCATGACCGGGAAAAGCTTTTCAGGCAAGAATTGCCGGAAGGTTCGAAGTTCAATCTTGGGCGGGAGCAGGGATCCCTGAGGAAACAGCCAGGGCAGCGGAGTGGAAGGCTTGGGCGGATCCCCCAAACGCGCTAAAGTCGAGAATGCTGCAATTTTATAGATCATCCATGCGGATCCCTCCTGTTCCCCCGGAAAAAGCCGACAAGCAACTGCAGAAGGTTTACGAAAGCCTGGAGAAAACCTATGGCACCGCCCTCAACCCGCTACAGGTGATGGCCCATAAGCCGCAACTGATGCGGGCGGTGATGAACCTTTACGGGGCGCTGCACACCGACAACCCCAACCTGCCCGAAGAGCTGAAGGAGCTGGTCAGCATCCGCATTGCCCAGATCAACGGCTGCCGCCACTACTGCCTGCCCTACCACACCCTGCAGGCGCAAAAACACGGAGCTAGCCCGGCCAAAATTGCGGCGGTGGCCCAGGCCCGCACCAGCACCCTCTACACCGAGGCGGAGAAACTGGCCATCGAGTACGCCGAGCGCATGACCGTGCCTAGCATGGTGGTTACCGATAGCTTCTTTGCCCAACTCAAAGCCATCTGGTCGGATGAAGATCTGGTGGAGCTCTCGGCCTGGATCGGCTTTATGAACTTCTGGACCAAGGTCATCGCTGCTTTGGATGTGCCTCTGGATCCTGTTTTTGCGGAGCAACTCCAGGCCTCCTAGGCCCAGTCGTCTCGCGTGCTGAAGCTGCGGTCGTACACCTGGCCGCAGGCGTGGATCTGGCGGGTGCGGGCAAACAGCTCCTCTTCGCTCAGGCCCCACTGCTCCAAGATCTGATCCAAATCCTGCTGCAGATCCCAGGCGCCAGGGAAACCTTGATAGCGGATGCGCAGACGGGCGACTTCGGCCAGCACCCAATCGGAGGGAGGGTTCTCCCGAGCCTGCGCCATCAGCTCATCAAGCACAGCCCTGTCGGTAGCATATAGCGGATGCTGTTGCTCCCGCCGAGATAAGCCATTCGGGGGTGAACCAGATGCCGCCATCCCTCTCCTTACCTTTCTTTAAAACACTCTAGCCGAACCCATTAGGGGATCCTCAATGACGAAAATTGGGATCCCTGATGGCCCGAGAGATCGAGGAACCGCGGGAAAGCCGTTATACTGCAAATGTTGCAGACCATAAACATTCTTCAGTTGCGGAGGCGGCGGCTATGCCCATGCCCATGATCGAGACCCGTACCGACCGGATGCTGCTCAACTTTGGGCCGCACCATCCCTCTATGCACGGGGTCTTGCGCCTGCTGGTCACCCTCGATGGCGAAAACATCGTCGATTGCGAGCCGGTGATCGGCTACTTGCACCGCGGCATGGAAAAAATTGCCGAAAACCGCACCGTGGTGCAATACCTGCCCTACGTCTCCCGCTGGGACTACGGCGCTGGCATGTTCAACGAGGCCATCACCGTCAACGCCGTCGAGAAACTGGCCGGGATCCCGGTGCCCCGGCGGGCCAGCTACTTGCGGGTGATCATGTTGGAGCTGACCCGCATCACCAACCACCTGCTCTGGTTTGGCCCCTTCTTGGCGGACTTAGGCGCCCAAACCCCCTTCCTCTACGCCATGCGGGAGCGGGAGTGGATCTTGGATTTGTTTGAAGCCGTCACCGGCATGCGCCTCATCAACAACAACTACTTCCGCGTCGGGGGCGTAGCGGTGGATCTGCCCTACGGCTGGACGGAAAAATGCCTCGATTTTTGCGAGTACTTCCTGCCCAAAGTAGATGAGTACGAGCGGCTGGTTACCGACAACCCCATTTTCCGCCGGCGGCTGGAAGGGGTGGGGGTCATCTCCAAGCAGGATGCCATCAACTGGGGTCTATCCGGCCCCATGCTGCGCGCCTGCGGCGTCAACTGGGATCTGCGCAAGGTGGATCACTACGAGTGCTACGACGACTTCGACTGGGAGGTGGCCGTTTACCCAGAGGGGGATTGCCTGGCCCGCTATCGGGTGCGCATGAAGGAGATGCGCCAGTCCTGCAAAATTGTCCAGCAGGCGGTGAAGGCCCTGCCCGGTGGCCCCTTTGAAAATCTGGAAGCCAAACGCATGCTGGAGGGGCCAAAGTCGGAGTGGAACAAAGGCGATTACCAGTTCATCAGCAAAAAACCCTCGGCCAACTTCAAGATCCCCAAAGGAGAGGCCTACGTGCGGGTGGAGAGCGCCAAAGGCGAGCTGGGCATTTACATCGTCGGCGACGACAATGTCTGTCCCTGGCGCTGGAAAATTCGTCCGCCTGGCTTTGTCAACCTGCAGGTGCTGCCTCAGCTCATTCGCGGCATGAAGGTAGCCGATATGATCGCCATTCTGGGCAGCATCGACATCATCATGGGGGAGGTGGATCGCTAAAATACCGCTAGGAAAGCGAGGATAAAGGCGATGGCCTGGGCGATCTTGGTTCTGCCGCTCTTGATTGTTGCAACTATTGCCGCAATTATCGGCCCCAAGCAATGGGCCAAGTACCAAGAAGAAAGGCGTCGCCGCGCAGAGCAGCTATCCGATGCTCGCCTCCAGGCCATCATTCAGCAGGAGCTACGCCGCCGCCACCGTCCCCCTCAGTCGGATCCCAACGGCAAGGCTTAGTTAACGCACGGGATCCAAGGTTTTTTTGACTCACCGTCTTTAGGGAGCTACTCAACCCCATGACAACTGCCGGTATCGACCTACAGCTTGGCTTTGAGACTGCCCTGCAAAACTTGGGCTTGGGCCCAGGTGCTGCCCACGCCCTCTGGATGCCCCTACCCATGTTGTTGCTGGTCATCGCCGCCACTCTAGGGGTGATGGTGATGACTTGGCTGGAGCGCAAGATCTCGGCAGCGGCCCAACAGCGGATTGGCCCCAACATGGCCGGGCCGCAGGGGGTGCTGATCCCGATTGCCGATGGCCTCAAGCTCTTGACGAAGGAAGATGTGCTGCCCAGCCTGGCCGACCCGGTTTTGTTCACGCTGGGGCCGATCCTCGTTTTCCTGCCGGTCTTTTTGTGCTACCTGGTGGTTCCCTTCGGCCAGAACCTGTTGATCTCCAACATCGCCATCGGCGTCTTTTTCCTGATCGCCACCTCCAGCGTGCAGCCCATCGGCTTGTTGATGTCCGGCTACGGCTCCAACAACAAGTATTCCCTGCTGGGGGGGCTGCGGGCGGCGGCCCAGTCGATCAGCTACGAGCTACCCCTAGCTCTGTCGGTGCTGGCGGTGGTGCTGATGAGCAACGGCTTGGACACCGTGGGGATTGTGGAGCAGCAGAGCGGACTGGGGATCCTCAGTTGGAACGTCTGGCGGCAGCCGATTGGCTTTGTCATTTTCTTGATCTCGGCCCTGGCGGAAACGGAGCGGATCCCGTTCGACTTACCGGAAGCCGAGGAGGAGCTGGTGGCTGGCTACCAAACGGAGTACTCCGGCATGAAATTTGCCCTGTTTTATCTGGGATCCTACGCCAACTTGCTGCTGGCTTCCCTGATTGCAGCGGTGTTGTACTTGGGCGGCTGGTCGTTCGTGGTGCCGGTGGAGACGATCGCCGCCTGGGCTGGGATCCCGTTGGACAACCCCTTTTTGCAGATCGGCGCGGCGGTCTTAGGGATTCTCATGACGATGGTCAAGGCTTTTATCTTCGTGTTCTTGGCCATCCTCTTGCGCTGGACCTTGCCGCGGGTGCGTATTGACCAACTGCTGGACTTGGGGTGGAAATTTCTGCTGCCCGTCTCGTTTGTCAATTTGCTGTTGACGGCAGCTTTGAAACTCGCCTTCCCAAGCGTTTTCGGGGGTTGAATGAAAGTAATGAAAGTAAAGAAAGCGAGAGAGGGAGAGAACAGGCCATGACTTTTCTGAAGCGAGTTGGCGAATACGTAAGCGATGCTTTCAAAGCGGCCAAGTACATCGGCCAGGGGATGGGGGTGGTTTTCGACCACATGGGCCGTCGCCCGGTGACTGTGCAATACCCCTTTGAAAAGCTGATCCCCTCCGAGCGCTTTCGGGGACGCATTCATTTCGAGTTCGATAAGTGCATTGCCTGCGAGATCTGTGTTCGGGTTTGCCCCATCGACCTGCCAGTGGTGGACTGGGCCTATAACACCGAGATGAAGAAAAAAGAGCTTTACAGCTACAGCATCGATTTTGGAGTGTGCATTTTCTGTGCCAATTGTGTGGAGTTTTGCCCCACCAATTGCCTCTCGGTTACCGAAGATTATGAGCTAGCCACCTACGACCGCCACGACCTCAACTACCACCAGGTGGCGATGGGCCGTTTGCCTTCCAAGGTTACGGAAGACCCGATGGTGACGCCGCTGCGGGAGTTTGCCTACCTGCCCAAGGGGGTGATCGATCCCCATGAGCTGCCTGCCGGATCCCAACGGGCTGGCAAGCGGCCGGAGGAGATTCTGGCAGAAATGAGAGCCGCCAAAGAGGCGAAAGCAGCCAAGGCCGCCGTGGAATAGGGATCCCCTGCACTCGGCACTGCTGTCCCTCACCCCCGACCCCTCTCCCCCTGGGAGAGGGGAGAAGAACTCTGCTTCAAGAAGGTGTTTTGTGGCCGCTATGGCTGTTTGAACTTGTGCGGCTCACTTGTCTGCAAGGTGGGGAAAAGTTTTCTGGATCCCTGAGTCAAGAACTGGAATGGGGGTGTCCAGGACGGATGGATGCCAGCCTTAGCCAACTCTAGGGAAAGGAAAAGGTAAACCTGCTCGCAGAGCCAGGAGAGGTGGCCGATCCGCTGAAGGTTTGTGCGGCGCTTCCGCTTTTGCGAACTGTTACAGTAAAGGGAATGGGATCAGTTCCTTTGGAGCAGCGTTTGAACAATTCCACTGCCACGACGTATGAGCCTGTAGGAGGAGCGGAAGCCCAAAAGACATTTTCAACAGGGCTCGTTGTGACTTCAACACACTCGCGATTGGCATCTGCCTCTAGCGTCCCGCCAGAAGGAATGCTTGGCTTTAAGAAAAACACCGTCTGCTGCGTGGGATCCGTAACAAACAGGTTTAGGTCATCAATAGTCTTCCAGGTCAGGGTGATCTGAAGCGGGGGGGAAGTTTGAGTTGGTGTGGGCGTGGGGACAGGGGTCGCTGTCGGCGTAGGCGTGGGAGTTGGCTCAGGAGTCAGTGTCAGTGTGGGCGTGGGGACAGGGGTCGCTGTCGGCGTAGGCGTGGGAGTTGGCTCAGG